>NZ_JBLVOL010000008.1:0-34430 GCF_053543755.1 Achromobacter semiaridum
GCCTGCGCGGCCCGGCCTGCGCGGCGCGACGCTGACTCAATCCGCCTCGCCGCACGCTACGCCCAGCCGCTTGAACAGCGGCCATTTGTTGCGATAGCCGTCCGACCAGATCATCGACGCATAAGCCGCGAAGGGCGCGGCCACGGTCTGTACCGAGACCTGCTCGGCGGCGGCATCGTCCTTGGGGCAAAAGGGCTGGCCCACGGTCGGGTATAAGTCGCCTTCCCATATCGCGTGGCCGCAATGCTCGCAAAAATTGGTCCACTGACCCTGGCCATCGGCGTCCGGCCGCAGCGCCGGGGCCGCCTGGTGCAAGCGCGCCGCCACGTCCGCCGCCAATATTCCCACTTGCGAGATCAGCGCCGGGCCGGGTACGCGTTGCCAGGTCGGCGGGCTGAACAGCCAGTCGTGGAACGCGCCCGGGTCCAGGCCCCGGCTGTCGCCATCGTCGTCCCACTCGATCTCGGCTTCGGTGCTTTCGTGCCCCGGCGGCAACGCCAGCGTGTAAACCGGGGTGGCGTGCCGGCAGTGGCGGCAGGCGTGCGTTGCCCGCAGAACGAAGTACGACGATGCGCGCAGGTTGGCGTCAATGGTCAAGGGCGCGTCGGGGGGTGTCGGGGTGGTGGGCATGCAAGCGAGGGTTGTTGCGGTGTGGGTGGGGTATGGCCGCGGTGTGGCTGCGGTTGGCCGAGCCTTCTTGATTGACGGGAAATATGCCAGAATCCCCCGGGAATTGCAGTCCTTGCCCGCGACGCTGCCGCCAACAGGGCGTTGCCAACATCAGAATGTGTTGGAGCAAATGTATGCATGATCGCCAGAGTAGCACCGGCTTGTCGTCCCCCGCCCGGCACCCCGTTTGGGGCGGGCTTGCCATCTTGATGCTGGCCGCTGGCGTAGCCGGATGCAGCTTCACGTCTCCGGACGAGGCAACGGGCTCGCAATCCGTGGGCATTCACGGCGTTACCGCGCAGCAGGCGCGCAGCATCGCCAGCGAAGCGTATCTGTACGGCACGCCCATGGTCGCCAGCTACCAGACCATGTACGCCTTCAACCTGGACAAGACCAACCCCCAGTACAAGGGCCCGCCCAACACCATCACCAACATCGCGCGCGTCTTCACGCCCGAAGACACCGCGTTCGTCACGCCGAATTCCGATACGCCGTATTCCTTCGCGATGCTGGACCTGCGCGCCGAACCCGTGGTCATCAGCGTGCCGCCCATGGAAAAGCGGCGCTACTTCGTGCTGCAATTGATGGACCTGTACACCTATAACTTCGCCTATATCGGCAGCCGCGAAACCGGCAACGGCGGCGGCAACTTCCTGGTGGCGGGGCCGCGCTGGAAGGGCAAGGCGCCCAAGGGCATCACGCGGGTCATCAAGTCAGAAACCGAACTGGTCAATCTGGTGGGCCGCACGCAGCTTTTCAACCCGGCCGACCTGGACAACGTCAAACGCATCCAGGCGCGCTACAAGGTGCAGCCGCTGTCCGCGTACACACGCACCGCGCCGCCGCCCGCGCCCGCGCCCATCGACTGGATTGCCCCCGTGCCGCCGCACGAAATGCGCACGTCGCTTGAGTTCTATAACCAACTGGCCTTCCTGCTTCAGTTTGCCCCCACGCACCCCACCGAAAAATGGTTGCGCGAACGCCTGGCAAGCATCGGCATCAAGCCGGGCCAGCCGTATCCGGTGGACAAGCTGGACCCGCGCCTGCGGCGTGCGCTGCAAGAAGGGATGCACACCGCGCAGAACGACATCGACAAGAACCGCGCCGCGCTGGCCGGCAAGACCGATACGCTGTTTGGCGATCGCGCCAAGCTCAAGAACGATTACCTGTCGCGCGCCACCGGCACGCAGATCGGCATCGGCGCCAATAGCCGCGAAGAAGCGCTGTACCCGGTGCTTGAAAAAGATAGCCGTGGGCAAGAGCTGGACGGCCGATACGCCTACACCATGCGTTTTGCGCCGCGTAGCCTGCCGCCCGTCAACGCGTTCTGGTCCATGACCCTGTATCGCTTGCCCGAGCAACTGCTGGCGCCCAACCCGCTGGGCCGCTACCTGATCAATTCCCCCATGCTGCCGTCGCTGAAAAAAGACGCCGACGGTGGCGTCACCCTACACATCCAGGCGCAGTCACCGGGCAAGAGCCGTGAATCAAACTGGCTGCCGGCGCCCGATGGCCCGTTCATGGTGACGATGCGCTATTACTGGCCCAAGCCGGCGCTGCTGGAGGGCAAGTGGGTCACGCCGGAAATCGAACGCGTGGCGCGCTAGCGGCATGAAGCGCAACTTCAATATCCACGATCTGCGCATTTTCTATACGGTCGTGATGACCGGGTCGACGCGCCAGGCCGCCCAGGTCATGAGCCTGACGCAGCCCGCGATCAGCCACGCGGTGTCGCGGCTGGAAAGCGCCACGGGCGTGCAGTTGTTCGACCGTTCCCACAAGACCTTGCGCCCCACGGAAGCGGGGCGGTACCTGTACACGGAAGCCAAGCTGGTGCTGGATGAACTGGTGCGGATCGACGAGGCCCTGCACAGCATCGAAAAGTTCGGCGGGCGCGGCTTGCGCGTGGCCTCATCGCCCGCGCTGGCGTTGGTGTATGCACCGCAGGCGGTCAAACGCTACCTGGACGAGCACGGCACGCGGCCTTTTTCGATCGACGTGGAATCCTCGGTGCAGGTGATCAGCGCCGTGGAAACCATGCGGGCCGACTTCGGGCTGGGCGCGGTGGGCCGCGACAGTTCGCGCGTGAACTTCACCACGTTTGTGCGCACCGATGTCATGGCCATCGTCCACCGCGACCACCCTATGGCGCGGCGCGACGTGGTCGCGGTGTCCGACATACCGCCGGAGTCCTTCGTCAAGCCGCTGTGGTCCGATTACGTGGTGGCGCAGGGCGACGTCACCGATTCCGACGCACTGGATTCCGGCATGCAGGCGCACATGACGCTGGTGCCGGGCACGGTGCGCGCGGTCAAGGGCATCAGCCTGGTCAATGCGCTGTCGGCGTCGGACATTGTGTCGGTCTACCCGGATCTGGTCGCGCTGCCGCTGGCGTCGCGGCAGTGGTTTGAGTTCGTATTGATCACCCGCCGCGACGCGCAGAACCACGAACTTGCCGAGCGCCTGTTGGGTGCGCTGCACGCCACTGCCCAGGCGCGGCGCAGCGGGGTGTTCGCGGATACGATCCAGCTGGTCGCGTAACGAACCGCCCCGCTTATTCAATCCGCTGGCGGTTGCCACGGCAAGGACTGCAAGTCGCCGTCGATGCTGATGGCCTGCCCGCTGACCATGGCGCCGAACGGGCTGGCCAGAAACAACGCCATGTTTGCGATATCGGCGGCGCGCACGAACTGGCGCAGGCTGACGCCGGACAATTCCAGCTTGGTCTCTTCCTCTATCGTCAGGCCCATCGCGCTGGCGCGCGCGGCGATCACGCGGTCGATGCGCGGGCCGGCCACCAGTCCGGGCAGTAGCGCATTGACGCGGATGCCGTAACTGCCCAACTCCACCGCCAGCGACCGCGTCAACCCCACCACGCCCCATTTGGACGCGGCGTAGGGCGTGCGCAAGGGCAGCCCGATGCGCCCCGCCACCGAACTGATGTTGATGATGGAGCCGCCGCCTGCCTGGCGCAGCGCGGGCACGGCGTGCCGCACGGTATGGAATTGCGACGCCAGGTTGATGTCCAGCGTGGCGGCCAGGTCATCCGGCTGGATGTCGGTGATGCCGGCCGTGGGCCCGGCGATGCCCGCGTTGTTCACCAGCACGTCCAGGCCACCCAGATGCGCCAGCGCGGTCTCCATGTAGCGGTCGATGTCTTCACGCACGCGCACATCGGCGCGGCTGTGGGCATGGCGGCATTCGAACAGCGCGCCTTCGTCCACGTCGCACACGTGCACCCGCGCGCCGCGTTCGGCAAAGGCGTCGGCCAGCGCCGCGCCGATGCCCGCCGCGCCGGCGGTAACGATGACGCGGCGGCCGCTCAGGTCCACGGGCAGGGCGGTCAAGTCTTGCGGGTTCATGCGGTTTCCTTGGAAGGCGTTATGGGTTTGCGCGAATGCGTCATTGCGTCATCGGATCATTGCGTCATCAGCCTGCACTTGGATTCCTTCGGCGAGGTATAGATCTCGTCACCCGGAATTTTCGCGACCAGTTTGTAATAGTCCCAAGGCCCCTTGGATTCGGCGGGTTTTTTCACCTGCATCAAATACATGTCGTGCACCAGCAGGCCGTCGGCGCGCACCGTCGCGTTCTTTACGAAGAAGTCGTTTACCGGATTGCTCTTGACCCACTTCATGATGGCTTCGCCGTCCGTGGTGCCGGTGGCTTTCACCGCATTCAGGTAGGTGGTGGTGACCGAGTAGTCGCCCGCTTGCAGCATCGACGGCTTCTTCTTCATGCGCTCTTCAAAGCGCGCGGCCCATTTGCGCGACGCATCGTCCTGGTCCCAGTACCAGGCGGTGGTCAGGTACATGTCTTGCCCAGCCGCCAGGCCCAGCGCGTGGATGTCGGTGATCAGCACCAGCAGGCCGGCAATTTTCATCTTCGGCGTCAGCCCGAATTCGGCGGCGGCCTTGACGGCGTTGCTGGTGTCCGCGGCGGAATTGGCCAGGCCCAGCACCGTGGCGCCCGACGCCTGCGCCTGCAAGATGTAGGACGAGAAGTCGGACGTGTTCAGCGGATGGCGCACGCGGCCCTTTACCTGGCCGCCGTTCGCCTGCACCACGGCCGACGCATCGCGTTCCAGCGCGTGGCCAAAGGCGTGGTCCACCGTCAGGAAGTACCAGTCCTTGTTGCCTTCTTTAAGCATCGCGCGCGCCGTGCCGCGCGACAGCGACACCGTGTCGTAAACGTAGTGCACCGTGTATGGCGTGCATTGCGCATTGGTCAATTCCGAGGCGCCCGCGCTAACCACGAAAAACGGCGTCTTCTTTTCTTCGGCCACCTTCGCCATGGCCAGCGCGGCGGCGGAATTGGCGCCGGCGATCAGCATGTCCACGCCTTTCTGATCCAGCCATTCGCGCGCGCGGGAAGACGCGATGTCGGCCCGGTTTTGATGGTCGGCCACCAGCACTTCGATTTTCTTGCCGGCGATTTCGCCGCCCATGTCCGCCACCGCCATCTTGATGGCTTCGGCCCCGCCCGGGCCGTCGGCATCGGCCGACAGGCCCGACATGTCGGTGATGAAGCCGATGCGGATCACGTTATCGTCGGCCATGGCTGTGCCGCCAAAGGCCAGCAGTGCCGAGGCTACCGCCGCGTTCAAGGTCTTGTTCATGATTTGTCTCCCGCCTGGGGTGTTGGTTTGGATGCCGTGCCGTCGTCAGAACGCGACGTTGTTCCGGCCCTTCAGTTGCAGAATCTGGCGCGCCTCGTCGGGTGTTGCGATGGTTAGCGACAGGTCTTCAAGAATGCGGCGGATGCGGCGCACCTGGTCGGCGTTGGAATGCGCCAGTTCGCCGGGTCCGTCCCACAGCGAATCTTCCAGCCCCACGCGCACAAAGCCGCCCATCGTGGCGGCCATGGTGGCCAGCGGCGCCTGCTTGCGCCCGGCCGCCAGCACCGACCAGCGGTAGTCATCGCCGAACAGCCGGTCTGCCGTGCGGCGCATCATCATCACGTCTTCAGGGTGCGTGCCGATGCCGCCGCGTATGCCGAACACCGACTGGATCAGAAACGGCGGTTTCAGCAAGCCCTTGTCCACGAAATGCGCCGCCGTGTACAGATGCCCGATGTCATAGCACTCGATTTCAAAGCGCGTGCCGTTGTCGTTGCAGGACGTCAGGATGTGCTCGATATCCTTGAACGTGTTCTTGAAGACCAGGTCGTTGCTGCCTTCCAGATACGGGCGTTCCCAGTCGTGCTTGAAGTCCTTGAAGCGCTCCAGCAGTTCGTACATGCCGAAGTTCATCGACCCCATGTTCAGCGACGCCACCTCGGGCTTGAAGCGCGTGGCCGGCAGCATGCGTTCGCTGACGGGCAGCACGGGCGACCCGCCGGTGGTGATGTTGATGACGACATCGCTGCCCGCCTTGATGCGCGGCAGAAATTGCGCGTACAGGTCCGGGTCCTGAGTGGGCCTGCCGGTTTGCGGGTCGCGGGCATGCAGGTGCACGATGGCCGCGCCCGCCTGGGCGGCGTCCAGCGCGGCCTGCGCGATCTCGTCGGGCGTCACGGGCAGATAGGGCGACATGGACGGCGTGTGCACCGAGCCGGTAATGGCGCACGTGATGATCACGTTGCTCTTGGATTTTTTCATGGGCCTTGGACGTTTGATGTTTTATCGTGGCCCCGGCTGTCTCCTCCGGGTGCGGCCCATTCTGTCGCAGGCGTCCGGCCTTGTCACCTGAACAGAAATTATCAACTGATAGGGTTTCCGGTGCTGCGGCGCAGCGTGATCTGGCGTCATCCACGCGGACGGGCGCGGCCCCCCTGAAATACAATCTGCCGCTATGTCCCGCCGCCCACCCGCCGACCCCCAAGTTTCTGGCCCTGCCGGCCCGCGCTACGTTCTTGCCGTGGATCTGGGCGGTACCCGCTTCCGGGCCGCGCTGGTTGACGAGGCGGGCGGCATCGCGCACGCCTGTGCCATCGACAGCCCGGCGGGCACCGACCTGCATCCCGGCTGGGACGAGATCGATGCCGACGAGTGGTGGCGCGGCCTGCAAGTGCTGTCCGACACCTTGGCGCGGCAGGCGGGCGCCGACTTTGACGCCATCGCCGCCCTTGCGATCTGCGGCGTCACCCGGACGCAGGTATTCGTGGACGCGCAGGGCGCGCCCGTGCGTCCCGCCATCACATGGCGCGACACGCGCACGGCGGGGCAGGTGGCGCAATGGTTGGCCGCGATGCCCGCCGATCACCCCGAGGCGGCGCAGATCAACGCGTTCCACCCTTGGGCGCGCGTGGCCTGGCTGCTGCGCGCGGAACCGCGGCACGCCGCGCGCGTACGCGTCGTGCTGGAACCGAAGGACTACCTGAACTTCCGCCTGACCGGCCGGGCCGCCAGCGACACCGTGTCGATGGCAAGACTGGCGGCGGCGGCGCGGGCACACGGTCCACAAGGGTCGGAACACCTGCAAGACCTGCCCGGCGCGCAAGGGGGGCAAGGTGTGGGAGGGGTGCAAGGGCCGCAAGCGGCACAAGCGACACAAGCGACACAAGCGGCACAAGCGACACAAGCGACACAAGCGACACAAGCGACACAAGCTGCACAAGCGACACACGGGCGGCAATCCCCAGCCTTCGATCTGCTGACTGCCGTCGGCGCCGATCCCGGCTGGGTGCCGCCTTTGCTGGACCCCCTTGCCATCGTCGGCCCGGTGCAACCTGGCCTGCCGGGTTCGCTGGCCCGTCTGGCCGGACGCGGCGTGGTCGCCTGCTCGAACGACACCTGGGCCGCCGTGGCCGGGCTGGGTGCGTTGCGGCCTGGCTACGCCTACAACATCTCGGGCACCACCGAAGTCTTTGGCGCGGTGGGCGCCGAGCCCGTGCAGGCCGAGGGCTTGATGACGGTGAACTGGGGCAACGGCAACCACCAGATCGGCGGACCCGGCCAGAACGGTGCCGACACCATCGCCTGGCTGCTGCCCTTGCTGGGCAAAGTGGCCCGGTTTGGCGGCTTGCAGGCCGGCGGCCTGTCCGCCGTCAGCCACGCCATGAACGCCTTGCTTGACGCGCCCCGCGACCCGCAGCCCGCCCTGTTCCTGCCCTACCTTCAAGGCGAGCGCGTGCCTTATTGGGACCCGCGGTTGCGCGGCGCCTTCATCGGCCTGAATCGCCGGCACGGGCCCGGCGACCTGGCATGGGCCGTGCTGGAAGGCGTGGCCTTCTTGAACCGCACGGTGCTGCAACGCGCCGAAGCCGCACTGGGCGCACCCGTAGCCGAAATCCGCTTCGGGGGCGGGGCGGCGTCCAACCCGCACTGGTGCCAGGTCAAGGCAGACATTTGCGAACGCCCCGTCGTGGTCGGGCAGGCAGACCAGCCGGGCGTCATCGGCGCGGCCGCCGCCGCGTGGACCGCGCTTGGCCATTACGACAGCTTCGCGCAGGCCCAGGCCACCCTGGCACGCCCCGCGCACCGCTACGATCCCGACGCTTCCCGACGCAACGCCTATCACCGCCTGTACGCGCAATTTCGCGCCGCCGAAGCCGCCTTGACGCCGGTCTCGCACGCCTTGGCGTCACTGCGCCTGCCGTAAAAACCCTAAGTGCGGCGACGCCGCAAAGCCGCCCTGCCGGGGGCTGCCCAGGTATAAACTGCTACGCCATCAGGGCGCGAACGCCCGGCAGGCGGTGGATAACCCTTGCACTACAACAAACACCAACGCAGCAAGGGTTGAGTCGATGCGCGGCATCCTGGAAAAGTACGGCACGGCAATCGCGGGATTGGTCCTGGTGGGCTTCTTCGCAATTGCCGCCCCTAATTTCGCGGCGCCCAACAACCTGTTGAACATCGCCAAGGAAACCAGCTTCCTGGCCATCATTGCCATCGGCTTCACGCTGGCGCTGGTGACGGCCGAATTGGACTTGTCCGTGGCCGACGTCGCCAGCCTGGCCGCCGTCGTCACGGGCGCGCTGGTGCATACCGGCCAGCCGGTGATCGTTGCGATTGCGGCGGGCCTGGGCGTCGGCCTGCTGTGCGGCCTGGCCAACGGCATCGCCGTGACGCGGCTGCGCGTGCCATCGCTGATCGCCACGCTGGGCATGGCCGCCATGGCGCGCGGCTTCGCCTTCATGCTGACCGACGGCGTGTCCTACGTGGGCCGCTGGCCCGCAGCCTTCACCGACCTGGCCCGCGCCAAGCCTTTCGGCATCCCGGCGCTGGTGCTGTGGATGCTGGGCATCGTGCTGGTGGCGTATTTCCTCATCAAGTGGACGCGCACCGGCGCCCGCATGACGGCCACGGGCGAGGCCGGAGAATCCGCGCGCCTGGCCGGCATCAACATCCGCGCCATGAAAAGCATCGGGCTGGCTTTGTCGGGCCTGTGCGCCGGCATCGCCGCCGTGTTGCTGACCGCCAGGCTGTCGTCCGCCGCGCCCAACATGGCCGGCGACTACTTCCTGTACGCCATCGCCGCCGTGCTGCTGGGCATGACGATGTTCAACCCCGGCCACGCCAACATCGGCGGCACGCTGGTGGCCGCGTTGATCCTGAAGGTGCTGGGCAACGGCCTGGTGCTGATGGGGGCGCCATATTACGTGCAGGACATCGTGCTGGGATTCATCATGATTGCATCCGTCGCGGTGTCGTCGGCCGTGCTGAAGAAAGCGGCTTTCAAATTCTGATCCGAAGGGGAAACCACCATGAAGACATTGATCAAGCGCACGTTGCTGGCGGGCGCCTTCGCCGCGCAAGCGCTGGCCGCCAGCGCCGCCCACGCCTTTGACGTGGGCATCGTTGCGTTCCAGATGTCGTCCGAGACGCACGCCCGCGTGGCGAACGCTGCCGCCCAGGCCGCGCGCGCCAAGGGCTGGACCGTCACGCAACTGAACGCCGAGGGCTCCTTGCCCAAGCTGGCCGAACAGCTGGACACGCTGGTCAACAAGAAGGTCGATGCCATCGTCGTGGCGATGGGAAAGCCGGTGGAAACCGACGCGCAGTTGCAGGCCGCCAAGGAAAAGGGCATCCCGGTGGTGGGCGTGATGTCCGGCGCCAGCCCGCACATGCTGTTCGACGTGGAAGTCAACGAATACGCCACGGGCGCGCAGTCGGTCCTGTACCTGCTGGGCAAGATGGGCTATCAGGGCAACATCCTGTCGGCGCGCTTTGACGGCAATTCGGGCACGCGCATTCGCGGCAAGATGCTGGACGCGGTGCTGACGGAGAACACCGCCGTCAAGGACCTGGCCAAGTTCAGCATGGCCCGCACGCAAAGCTGGCGCGACGACGTGCGCAATGGCATGCAGGCGCTGTTCCTGCGCCATCAAGGGCAGTTCAAGGGCGTGTGGGCATCGTTCGACGGGCAAGCCTATGTCATCGACGACCTGCTGCAATCGCAAGGCATGAAGAAGGGCGACATTACGCTGGTGTCGGTGGACGGCGGCCCTGAAACCTATCGCCGCATTGCCGACCCCAACAGCTTGATCACCGCCACGATGATGATTCCGTTCGAGCAACTGGGCACCAGCGCCATCGAATCCATCGACCGCATCGTCGTCAAGAAAGAGCCCAAGGAAACGGTGGCCTCGGGGCCGTACCTGTTCATGGATTCGGTGTTGGTCGATGCCTCCAACGTGCAGAAGTTCTTGCAGCCGGGGGCCAAGTGAATGGGGTAGGAGCATGACGCCAGTGACTCCCATGACGCCCGCGACGCCCATGCCCCCCGTGACGCCCATGACCGCCGCCTTGTCGCTACGCCAGATCCGCAAATCGTACGGTGCGGTCGAGGCCCTGAAAGGCGTCGACCTGGACGTGCCCGAAGGCAAGGTCATGGCCATTTGCGGCGACAACGGCGCGGGCAAATCCACGCTGATCCGCATCATCTCGGGCGCGCAGGAGCCCACCGGCGGCGAACTCAGCCTGAACGGCCGCGCCGTCGCCTTCCGTTCGCCGCATGACGCGCTGGTCCAGGGCATTGCCACCATCTACCAGGACCTGGCCCTGGCGCCGCGCCTGTCCATCTGGGAAAACGTCTTCATGGGTGCCGAGCTGGTCCGCCGCGTCGGCCCCCTGCGCGTGCTGGACAAGCGCCGTATGGCCGAGCAGGCGCGCGGTTACCTCCAGCGCCTGTCGGTGCCCATCGACGACATGGACCGCCCCGTCGAACGCATGTCGGGCGGCCAACGCCAGGCCGTCGCCATCGCCCGCGCCCTGCGCTGGGACGCGCGCGTCGTCATCATGGACGAGCCCACCGCCGCCCTGGGCGTCAAGGAAACCGCCTTGGTCCTGAACCTGGTGCGCAAGCTGCGTGAGGAAGGACGCACGGTCATCCTCATCAGCCACAACATGGCAGACGTCGTCGCCCTGGCAGACCGCGTCGCCATCCTCAAAGGTGGCATCAAGGTAATCGAACGCGATATCGCCGGCCTGGACGCCGACGCCCTGGCGCACCGGGTGATGACGGGTAAAGACTGATTCTGGCGGGCGCGCCAGCATTGACGCCCGATGCATAAAAAAAGCCGCCGCCGGGTTTCCCCTGGCGGCGGCTTTTTATCGTGCAGCGGCGCAGCTTAGTCCTGGCGGCTGGTCACTTCAACCAGGTGATAACCAAACTGCGTCTTTACCGGACCTTGCACCACGCCGACGGGGGCGCTGAACACGACGGTATCGAATTCCTTAACCATCTGGCCCGGGCCAAACGTACCCAGGTTGCCACCGTCACGGCTCGACGGGCAGCTGGAGTTTTCCTTGGCGACTTGAGCGAAGTCAGCGCCGTTTTCAATGGCGGTCTTGAGTTCGTTGCACTTGTCTTCGGTGGAAACGAGGATGTGACGGGCGGAGGCTTGTGCCATGTGGAGGCTCCTTGCGGAATAGAATGGGGAGGGGAGAGTAACGCATTTGGGCGTGCTCACTACGGTGCCATCATAAACTGGCTTTCATGGCGGCCCTGTTGCGGTTATTAACCCGACGTTACGCCAACCATTCCCGAAACGGCCCCAAATCCATCCCGCTGGGCACATACCAAACCTTGCGGGTCTTGTCCCATTGCGCGCCCAGCGCCTTGACCACGTCCCGGTTCGCGTAGGCCACTTTCAAATCCCGGTGGCCCACCGCTTGCACCGGCGCTGCCATGTTCCTGCGTAGCGCCGTGTCCGCGCGTTTTTGCGTGGCGGCCAGTTGCATCTGGTCGATGAACGCGCTGCGGCGGGCGGCGTCCTGCGTTGATATCAAGGTCAGGCGCGATTTGGTTCGTGTTGCCGCCACATAAAACAAGTTCTCTTCTTCGCGGCGTTTGCGCAGCGGGTCGGGGAATGCGTCGGCGTCCATGAAGGGCAGGACGACGTGTTCGAATTCCTTGCCCTTGACGTTGACGATGCAATCCATCTGCACCGTATTCTTGCCGGGCCGCGCGCCGACGAAGGCTTCCGCCGCGCCGATCCATTCCGAGAACTCGCGCAGCGTCTTGGCCGACGCCTTGGCTGATGCGATGAAACCGTTGATGGACCGCGTGACGACCGACGCCTCGTAGGGGTGCACGTACAGGCGCTTGGCCAGCTTTTCCATGTCCATTCCGTCGCGCACGGACTCCAGCGCCAGGTAGGCGGGGGTGTCGGTGGACAACGCGCGCAGGTGTTCCACCGCATCGGTGATGCGGGCGCGGGCGGCGGGGCTGCCGACGCGTTGGATCTGGCCGCTGAAAAAATGCTTCAGCGCGGACGGCTCCTTGGCCAGCGTGGTCTGGGCTTCGCGCAGTTCCTGCGGCGTCAGCGGCACTTCGGCAAAGGTGGTCAGCGCGTCCACGATGGCTTCGCGCGTGGTGGGCGCGCCCACGTGGTGAAAGTCGTCCAGCGCGATGGCCAGCATGCCGCGCAGAAACAGGATTTCTTCGCGCAGCAGGTAGCTCTTCATCGTCAGCGTGCGGTAGGGCAGGCCGGCGTTCATCAAGGCGTTTTCGATTTCGATGGATTGATGCGCATCGCGCAGCAGGACGCAGCATTGGTCCAGCGGTTTGCGGTCCTGCTTCCATTGCAGGATGGCCTTGACCACCTGCTCGCCGCACGCGCCCGGCGTGTCGGCGTACGCGGCTTCATGAATCTCGGTGCGTAGCGGCAGGTTTGAATCCACCGGCTTTTGTTTGAACGCCTCCATCGCGTAGGCCAGGTGCGGGCCATGGCGGTACGTCATCGTCAGCGGGTAGTTTGCGCAATCCGGGAAGCTGGCCCGGATGCGGCTTTGCAGGAAAGATTCGTCCGCGCCCAGGTGTGAATAAATCACCTGGTCTTTATCGCCCACGCCTACAAAATACGTAACGTCCACATTCAGCAGCGCTTCGATAATGCAGAACGACGCTTCGTTGATGTCGTGCAGCTCGTCGCACAACACCAGCTTGTACGGGGCCAGCACGTCGCGCGGGTCGGGTGAAGAGCGCAGCAGGCGCGCCAGGTCGTATGTGGCGTCAAAAAAACCCCGAGCGTCCACATAACCGAAAACATCAACGCGCTGCCTTTCGTATTCAACGGCCCACAGATAATCGGTAATCGTCACGCCCGCGCTTTCGGCGATGGACAGCGCGTCCGCCTCGTCATCCGGCGCGATCTGCATCGTGGCTTTCAGCTTCAGCAGGTTATCCAGAAACTGGCTGACGGCCGTGTTGTGCGTACGAATATCCAACAGCTCGGCATATTGCGGATTATTCGCCGCCACGTTTTCCAACGCGTACAACGCGTAGGCTTGCTGCTCGCGCGTGGACGGCAACACTTCGGGCTTGCCGTCTTCGATCTTGGCCAATACGCGCTGCGCGTACTCTTCAACCGTTTGCACATTGACGCGCCGCGCCGTGTTGTAGGCGATACCGACGTCGGCCAAACGGGTTTGCAGCACCTGCCGGGCTTCATCCGTGAAGGTCAGCGCCAGGATGTCTTCGGGCGGCAGGCCGCGCGTCAGCGCTTCGCCGATACGCAGGGCCAGCGTGGTGGTCTTGGCGGCGCCCGCGTTGGCGATGACCAGGCTGGTCCGGCTGCGCGAGGTCTGAATCCGGGACTGTTCCTCAGTGGGAACGAATCCGGACGGGAAGAACTGGGGGGCAGGGGAGTTTGTGGTCATCTAGGCAAAAAAGGCGCGAGCAGAATGTCGCAGCGGAAGCCGCCAGTGTAACGATTCCAAAAATCGGATCCGCAACGCAAATGGCCGGCGGGCGCTTGCGGCGCCTGCCGGCCATTCAGACCCTGACTACAGGGAAGCGAAGGTAGGATGCGGATTTGCCCCGATCAGCGCACCGGCCACCCGTACATCAGGCCGCCGTCACGGTAAGACGCGTTCAGGCCGCGCGACAGTTTCAAGGGGCTGCTGGGCCCCAGGTTCTTCTCGAAGCTCTCGCCGTAGTTGCCGATGTGCTTGATGATGTTGTAGGCCCACTTGTCGTCCACGCCCAAATTCTTGCCCATGCCGGGCGTCACGCCCAGCAGGCGCTGCACGTTGGGGTTGGTGCTTTTCAGCATCTCGTCCACGTTCTTGGACGTAACGCCGTATTCCTCGGCTTCCAGCATGGCGAACATGGTCCAGCGCACGACGTTGAACCATTGCTCGTCGCCCTGGCGCACCATGGGGCCCAACGGTTCTTTCGAGAAGTTCTCGGGCAGGATGTCGTATTGGCCGGGGTTTTCCAGATTGCTGCGCGCCGCCGCCAACTGCGACTTGTCGCCGGTGAACGCGTCGCAGCGGCCAACCGCGAACGCGCGGATGATTTCGTCCAGGCGTTCCACCACCACGGGCTTGAAGACGATGTTCTGCGAGCGGAACCAGTCGGCCAGGTTCAGTTCGGTGGTCGTGCCCGGCTGCACGCACACGGTGGCGCCGTCCAGTTCCTTGGCGCTTTTCACGTTCAGGGACTTGTTCACCATGATGCCCTGGCTGTCGTAGTAGTTCACGCCCACGCCGATCAGCCCCAGCGTGGTGTCACGCGTGAGCGACAGCGTGGTGTTGCGCGGCAGCACGTCCACTTCGCCGGATTGCAGCGCGGTAAAACGCTGCACGGCGCTGACGGCCATGATCTTGGATTTGGCGGGGTCGCCAAACATGGTGATGGCCAGCGCGCGGCACAGGTCGACATCCAGGCCGACCCAGCCGCCCTTGCTGTCATTGACCGAAAAGCCGGCCACGCCGGTCGAGACGCCGCACTGGACAAAGCCCTTGTTCTTGACGCTGTCGAAAGTCACGCCCGCCGTGGCGGCCCAGGACGAAAGAAATAAGGCGGTGCCTGCCGCAACGTGTTTGAGTGCTTTCATGGTGTCTCCGCGCGATGGGCGCATTGGTATTCTGTCGGCCGCTGGCCGAGGTGCGCGGAATGGTAGCCACGCCGCCTGGGCGGGAATATCAGGGAATTCCCGTTAAATCCACTTGGCGGAATTTACGGGGGATAATTCTTGCCGGGCCGACACAGGGGCAACGGATGAACCAAGAAGATCAACCGAAAGAGACGGGCCACGGCGGCCGACCCCGGCCCGGGCCTGGCTTCGTCAAGCAGCAGGTGCAGGGCACGTGGCGTGAACTGATCCGCGTCAACACCAGCGACCGGCGCTGGGAAATGCCGCTGGCCGCCGCGCTGTCTTCCGGCTTGCCACTAATGGTGGGCGCGTATTTTGGCCGCATGGACTATGGCCTGATGTCCAGTTTGGGCGGCATGGTGTTTCTAAGCCTGCCCAATACCTCGCTTGCCCAGCGGATGATGATGTTGCTGGCCGCCTCGTTCGGCATGGTCGCCTGCTACGCCGTCGGTGCGCTGACGCAGTTCTGGCCCACGGCGATGATTGCCGCGCTGACGGTTATTGCCATGCTGGTGAACATGGTGTGCCGCTGCTATCGGCTGGGGCCGCCGGGCAGCCTGTTCTTCATTATGGCCACCGCGATTGCCGCGTATACGCCTGGGCATATTGAAGATGTGCCGTTGCGCGTCGGCATGGTGGCGCTGGGTTGCCTGGTGGCCTGCCTGGTGGCGTTTGCGTATTCCCTGCACATGACGCGCGTGGCGCCGCCTCCGCCCGAGGCAGCGCCGCCCAAACCGACCTTTGATTTTGTTGTGTACGACTCGGTCATCATCGGCCTGTTCGTGGGCGTTTCATTGCTGGTCGCTGAACTATTGCAACTGCCACGTCCGTATTGGGTGCCGGTCAGTTGCCTGGCGATTATCCAGGGCGCAAGCCTGTGGGCAGCCTGGAATCGTCAGCTGCATCGGATATTGGGAACGGCGCTGGGTTTGTGCGTGGCGTGGGCGTTGTTGAGCCTGCCGCTGAATGTGTGGACGCTTAGCCTGGTGATGATGGCGCTGTCGTTCGGCATTGAAACGCTGGTGGTCCGCCACTACGCCAGCGCGGTGGCGCTGATTACGCCGCTGACTATATTCCTGGCCGAAGCGCCGCACCTGGGCCAGGGCTATCCGGCCGACGTGATTGAAGCGCGTTTTGTGGATACGGTCATTGGCGCGTTCATCGGGGTGCTGGGCGCGGTGCTGTTGCATAACCAGCGCATCCGGCCGCGATTAAGTCGGTGGATGCGCGCGGTATTGCCGAATCGGGTGAGTTGATGGCGTGGGCGGGGCGTGCGGATGCCGGCCCTTGCCCTTATTCGTCTTCTGTCGCTATCCAGCCGTTGGCGCCAGCCCCGCCACGCAATAGGGGCAATCGGCATCCGGCTTGGCGGTTTGCACCATGGCGCCTTCCACGGCCGCGCCATGCAGGCATTCATGTGACAGCCACTGGCTCAGGCGGTCATAGCTTTCCATATTGCTGCGCCAGTTCGGCGCGCACAGGTAATAACCCAGCGGGCTTTCAAACGTGCGGTCGAACACGTCCACCAGCTGCCCCGTTGCCAGTTCTTTTTCGATCAGGCAATGCGGCATCAAGGCCACGCCGAAGCCTGACGAGGCCGCCTGGATAATCATCGAAAACAGATTGAAGCCAGGGCCGAAACGCGCACGGTCATAATCGCCGATATACGTTGAAAACCAGTATTCCCACGACAGCGGAATCTCGATGTGCTGTAGCAGCGTGCACTGCTTGATATCTTCCAGGCTGTTGATGGGATGCTGTTCCAGATAATCGGGCGAACACACCAAACGGGTTTCGCGCCCGGTCAGGTACTTGGCGTCGCCATCGTGCCAATCCCCGTAGCCATACTGAATGGATGCGTCGAAATCCAGTTCGGTGCTTTTGTAATCCGCCACGCTGTAGCGCACGAAATTGACCGAGATGTCCGGGTTGAAGGCGCGAAACGTCTTCAGGCGGGGAAACAACCATTGCGCGGCGAAGGTGGGCGCGGCCGATACGTTCAACGACTTGGCCGACTGCTGCGTCGCCATGACCTGCGACGTGGCGCTTTCCAGCGTGTGCAGGGCCGGGCGGATCAGGCTCAGGTACGTGGCGCCCATGCGCGTCAGCTGCAAGCCACTGGTGGCGCGGATGAACAGCGCGTGGCCCAGATAGCTTTCCAGCGTGGCGATATGCCGGCTGATCGCGCTTTGCGTCACGAACAGTTCCTTGCCCGCCTTGGAGAACGACAAGTGACGCGCCGCCGCGGTGAACGCGTTCAACTCTGAAAGGGTGGGGCAGCGGCGTCTCATGGTGGTGTGCGGAATCCGGCTATGAATCGCGGATAAGGAATGTGGATCGAAAGCGGCGCGGGAGCGCTTCCCAAAGAGGGGTATGAGTAAAGCTCATAAGGCTGTTCAATTTTGTGTCGAACGCCTAAGGGGAGACCCGGTATCGGACGTTTGGATTGTACCGGTAGAGTTCGCCATGCTGAATTCCCTGCATGTTGAACAGATAGCGTGATTTATTTATGAAGCCGGTTGTTGTTAAGAATTGCAAGATCTTGAATACCCGATCGTTGGTCCTCGAAGACGCGGCCAACGTATTGATTGAAGACGGAATGATTTCCCGCATCAGCGCCGACGACCTGACGGCGCCCGACGCCGAAGTCGTTGACGCCAAGGGCATGACCTTGATGCCGGGCATGATCGACTGCCACGTGCACGTGGTGGCCTCGTCGTTCAACCTGGGTCGCGTGGCCGCTTTGCCCAATGCCTTGGCGCTGCTGCGCGCCTTGCCCATCATGCAAGGCATGCTGGACCGGGGCTTTACCTCGGTGCGCGATGCCGGCGGGGCGGATTGGGCCTTGGCGCAAGCCGTGCTGGACGGCGTGGTCGATGGCCCGCGCCTGTTCTGCTCGGGCAAGGCCCTGTCGCAGACAGGCGGTCATGGCGACTTCCGGCCGCGTAACGACGAACTGGACCCCTGCCCGTGCTCGGTCAAGATCGGCAACATCGGCCGTGTCGTCGACGGCGTCGACAATTGCCGCCTGGCCGTGCGCGAAGAGATCCTGAAGGGCGCCACGCAGATCAAGGTCATGGCCTCGGGCGGCGTGGCGTCGCCGAACGACCCGATCCAGAACCTGGGGTTTTCAGAATCCGAACTGATCGCCATCGTTGAAGAAGCCAGCAACGCAAACACCTATGTGATGGCCCACGCTTACACGCCGCGCGCCATCACGCGCGCCGTGCGCTGCGGCGTGCGCACCATCGAACACGGCAACCTGGTGGACCGCGAGGCGGCCGAGGTGATGAAGGAACACGGCGCCTACATGGTGCCCACGTTGATCACCTACGAAGGCCTGGCCAACGACGGCGAGCGCTATGGCCTGCCGGCCGACTCGGTCAAGAAGATCGCTACCGTGCGCACGCAGGGCTTGAAGGCGCTGGAAATCCTGGACGACGTCGGCGTGAAGATGGGCTACGGCAGCGACTTGCTGGGCGAAACCCACTACATGCAGGCCGACGAACTGCCCTTGCGCGCCCGCGTGCTGGGCAATGCCAAGGTAATCCAGCAAGCGACGTTGATCGGCGCCGAAATCCTGAACCAGGAAGGCTTGCTGGGTGAAGTCCGCGAAGGCGCGCATGCCGACCTGCTGCTGGTCGCCGGCAACCCGCTGGACGACATCTCGCTGCTGACTCAGCCCGATTCCATCAAGCTCATCATGAACCGCGGCTTGCTGCACAAGAACGCCTGCTGACGTTCTTTCACCGAACGCCTGCTGACGTTCTTTCACCCTTACTCCCGGAAATCTTCACCATGTATTCCGTATCGGACCGCCTGGAGCGGCTGCCGTTCTCCAGCTTCCATTTCAGGTTGCTGATGATCGGCGGCCTGGGGCTGGCGTTTGAAGCGCTGGACGCCGGCATCATCGCCTTTATCATCCCCTCGCTGCGTACGCAATGGGGCTTATCCACCGGCCAGATCGGCTGGATCGCCAGCAGCACCTACGTCGGCTTTCTGGTGGGCGCCCTGTTCTCGGGCATCCTGGGCGACCGCTACGGCCGCAAGAAAATCATGATGTGGGCGCTGATGCTGTTCTGCGTCGCCACCTTTATCAACGCGTTTGCGCGCAACTATCACGAGTTCTACATCCTGCGCATGATCGCCGGCATCGGCATGGGCGCGGAAGGCGCCATCATCGCGCCGTACCTGGCCGAATTTGTCAGCAGCAAATATCGTGGACGCTTCACGGGCGCGCTGGCGGGGTTCTTCTCGTTCGGCTTCGTGCTGTCGGCGTTGCTGGGCTATTTCATCGTTCCAATGAGCGACGACGGCTGGCGCTGGATCATGGTGATTGCTTCCGTGCCGGTGGTATTTTTGCTGTGGTGGCGCAAGTCGCTGTTCGAATCGCCGCGCTGGCTTGAACACACCGGCCAGACCGCCGAGGCTGACCGCATCTGCTCGGCCATCGAAGCTGAAGTGCAGCAAAGGCTTGGCCGCCCGCTGCCCACGCCCATCGCGACACGCCGTGCCGCCACCGCCGCCGAAAATCCGCAAAGCGCCATGGACAAGCTGACGTCCTTGTTCTCGAAAACCTACCTGGGCACGACGGTGCTGGTGTGGGTGTTCTGGATCACCGTGCTGTTCTGCTACTACGCCTTCCTGGTGTGGATTCCCAGCTTGCTGGTCGAGCGTGGCTTCACCATCACCAAGAGCTTCTCGTACACCATCCTGATCTATCTGTCGCAGATTCCCGGCTATTTTTCCGCCGCCTATTTCAACGACAAGATCGGCCGCAAGTACACGATTCTGGCGTACATGCTGTTGTCTTGCCTGTCGGCGCTGGGCCTGGCGCTGGCCAGCGGCGAGCAGCAGATCATCATGCTGAGCATGCTGCTGTCCTTCGGCATGAATGGCGTGATTGCCGGCCAATACACCTACACCGCCGAGATCTATCCGACGTCGATCCGGGCAACCGGCATGGGCGCGGCGTCGGCCTTTGCGCGCATCGGCTCGATTGCATCGCCCACCATCGTGGGCGTGGCGTATCCCGTACTGGGCTTTGCCGGCGTGTTCGCCATGATGACGGCGATCTTGCTGGTGGGCGGGCTGGGCATTCTGTTCTTTGGCAAGAACACGCGTGGCGTGGTGCTGGAGGCGATTCACTGATGACCCAGACATCAACCTTGGCGCCGTGGGCGGCGCACGCGCGGGCCCTGGCTCAGGCAGAAGACCGCGCGGCGCAGTGGCAGGTCGTGTCGGCCTTGCTGGCAGAGGCTTTCGGGCATCAACTGTTCACCGCGCTGCTGTATCTGCAAGAGCATCGGCTGATGAAGCGGCTGTACACGTCGGACGAGAGCATCAGCCCGCTGGGCGGCTTCAAGGCCACGGGCAACGGGCCGTGGTCACGCCATGTGCTGGAACAGGGCCTGCTGTATGTGGCCAGCGATGAAGACGACGTGCGAACGGTGTTTTCCGAAGCGCCGATGCTGATCGAGCGCGGCCTGCAATCGGCGTTCAATATTCCGGTGCGCTACCAAGGCCGGGTGATCGGGTCGCTGAACCTGCTGGCCGGCCGTAAGGCCTATGACCATGCCGACCGGGATCTGGCGGCCTTGATCGCGGGCATGTGCACGCCTGTGTTCATTGAGGAAATGCAGGCTGCGCAAGCGGCGGCGGCTGCGGTGGATCGATCGGGGCTGGACAGCGTGTGAGGGGGGCGGCGGCCGTGAAGCTCACTCCGTTCTTTGCCGCCACCACTTCCGCCATGATCGATAACGCGATCTCGGCGGGGGTCTTGCTGCCGATGAATACGCCGGCCGGCCCGTGCAGCTTGTGCAGGTCGGCGTCGCTAAGTTCAAAGTATTGCCGCAGCCGCGCGCGGCGCTGGTCGCTGTTCTTGCGCGAGCCGATGGCGCCGACATAGAAAGCGTTGGATTGCAGCGCATCGATCAGCGCCAGGTCATCCAGCTTGGGGTCGTGCGTCAGGGCGACCACGGCGGTTCGCGCGTCGGGTTGCACGCGCAGGATGACGTCGTCCGGCATCTCGCGCGTGAAAGTTATGCCGTCCTGCGCCCAATCGCCCTGATGCGATTCACGCGGGTCGCAAACGATGATTTCAAAGCCCAGGGTCAGTGCGATCTGGCATAGATATCGGCTGGTGTCGCCGGCGCCGATCACGATCAGCCGCGCCGTGGGACCAAAGCCTACCGTCAGTGTCGCGTCGGTCAATTGCGGCGGGATGTCGGGCTGTGCGCCTTGCAATAGCGCATGCCCGGATGACAGGTCGACGGTGCGCGTGACGCAGCGCCGCTCCACGCAGGCTTGCAGCAGTTCTGGCAGCAGGCTGTGCGCGCCGATGCGTTCCATCAACAATTGCACCGTGCCGCCGCAAGGGATGCCGAAGCGGCGTGCATCGTCCGCCAGCACGCCGTAGCGCATCAGCACCGGCAAGTGCGCGTCATCGCCCAGGGCGCGAACGCGATCGGCCAAGTCGTCTTCAATGCAGCCACCAGACACCGACCCCACCACCGCGCCTTGCGCGTTCATCGCCATGATCGACCCGGCGGGCCGGGGCGACGACCCCCACGTGCGGACCACGGTGAACAGCCAGACCGGGATGCCGGCTTGTTGCCAGATCAAGGCTTGGCGTAATACCAGGATATTGATGTCCGTCATGGGGCTGGTGCTTGCGTGGCGTTGATGAGTGGCGTTGATAAGTGGCGTTGATGTGTGGCGTTGATGTGTGGCGTTGATGTGTCGGCTACGCCGCCAACACCGCCAGCAAGGCGTCGGGCGTGAATGGGGCTTCGTAGAAGCGCTTTCCGGTGGCGTCGAACAAGGCATTGGCGATGGCGGCGGGGCCGGGTACGGACGCGGATTCGCCCGCGCCCATCGGCGGTTCGTCCTGGCGCGGCATCAGCAAGACGTCAATGGCGGGTACGTCCTTGAAGCCGATGATGGGGTAGCCCCCCCATTCGCGGCTGGCCACGCCGGCCTGGTCAAAGGCCACTTTTTCGATCAGGCAGCGGCTAAGGGTCTGGATCACGTTGCCGTGAACTTGATGCCGCACGCCCGCCGGGTTGACGATCATGCCCGTGTCCTGGCCGACGACGATGCGTTCCGCGCGAACGCGCCCCGTGGCCGGGTCCACGCACAGGTCGATGACCCAGGCGGCCCACGCGGCGCCGAAGCCGGGGAATTTGCTGTGCACATAGCGCGCATAGGCAATGCCCCGCCCGCGCAGTAAGCCGTCGGTGCCCGGCTTGCCCCGGCTGCCGGCCGCGCGCGCTTGCCATCCGGCCTGCCGGGCGGTGGCGTCGATCAGCGCGACGGCGCGCGCGTCGTCCAGATTGCGCAAGCGGTACTCGACCGGGTCGGCGCCGGCGGCCTCGGCCAGCTCGTCGATCATGCAGTCATGCGCAAAGGAATTGGGCAAGGCCGAGACGCCGCGCAACCACGACGAACGCACGATCGGCGGCATGTCGTGGCAGACGACGCGGCGCGCCGCGTAGCGATAGGGCGGCGCGGCGGTGCGGTCTCCCATTTCCAGCGTGCGTGGTTCGCCCGAGACGGCACCGGTCAACAGCAAGGCCAGCAGCGGCGCATCGTTGGACGGGTAGCGCACCGCGAAGTCGACCGCCAGCAAATTGCCTTGCGCGTCGATCGCGGCGCCCACATCCATTAACTGGCCGGTGCCCTTGGGTTCCCATTGGTGTTCTTGTTCACGCGTCAGCTGCACGCGCACGGGGGCGCCCACCGCCATCGACAGCAGCGCCGCGTCGGCGCACACGTCGTCCGCGCAATTGCGGCCATAGCAGCCGGCGGCCTCCAGGCGGATCAGGTCGATCCGGCCTTCGCCCAGGTTCAGCAGCCGGTCCAGATCGGTGCGCAGCATGTGGGGGTTTTGCGTGCCGGTCCACACCGTCAATCGGCCGTCACGAAAATCCGCCACGGCGCAGGATGGGCCGATGGACGCGTGCATCTGGTACGGCCAGACGTAGCGGCGGCGCAGGTGCGTGGTGGCCCGGGCGCAGGCGGCGTCCACGTCACCGTCTTCGATCAGCGGCCGCGCGCGCGCCGGGTTGGCGTGGATGGCGGCGGCCACGTCGCTCAGGTCGGGCGCGGGCGGAATAGGCTGCCATCGCACTTTCAGGGCGCGCAGGGCGGCAATGGCCTGCTCTTCGCGGTCGGCCACGACGCCGATGAAATCGCCTTGCACCACCACCTGCACATTGCCCGGCAGATGCGCCACGGAGGCGCGATCCACATCGATCAGGGTTCGGCCGATGAAGTCGCCGGCATCGCGCCCGGGATGCGGCGGACGCACGACGCGGCCATGCCGCATGCCCGGCACACGCACGTCGTGCACGAAGCTCAGTTCGCCCGTGGCCTTGGCGGGAATGTCCACGCGCGCCACGCCCTGGCCGACGATGCGATATTCGCTGGCGGGTTTCAGGCGGACGGGTGCGTCGGGCGCGGCCAGCGTCAAGCGGATGTGCTGGCCGGCAAGCAGATCGCCATAGCTGAGCGGTTGCGGGCAGTGTGGCGCGGCATTGTTGTGATGCGTCGTATCGCCGTCGTCGTGCCGGCCTTGGCGTCGCTTGCGATCATCCAGGTCCTGCGCCTGCACCACGCCATCACGCACGCACAGCGCATCACGCGGAAGATTCCACCGCTGCGCCGCCAGCATCAGGAGATGTTCGCGAGCTTGCGCGGCGGCGCGGCGCAAGGGCACGGCCGAAATCTGGATGCTGGCGCTGGCGATGGTCGGCCCCTGGTTGGGCGCCGCGCTGGTGTGGCCCAGCACCATGTCCAGGCGGGACAGGGGCACGTCCAGCTCTTCGGCAACGATCTGCGCCAGCGACGTGCGGATGCCGGTGCCCAGGTCCACATGCCCGTTGAATGCCAGCACGCGCCAACCGGGCGACGGCGTGTCGCCCGCGACCAGGTCGGCATCACGCACGATGGCCACGAATATTTCGGGCGTGGGCTGGACGTATTCGGTGGCGGAGCCCGGTTGGCCCGGCGCCGGCTTGGGCGGCACCGACGGCTGGCGCACCACCAGCAAGGCGTCGGGGTGGGCAAGCAGCGCGCCAGGCAAAAGGTGGGGCTGGGGCAAGGTCATGAGGTCAGGGAACGGGATGGGGCCGGGCCGGTCGATGATTATGTCGCGCTTAGCGGGCGGCCGGCAGTGGGGCATCCACCAACGCGCGCGTGTCGGCCAGCGCCTGGTCCAGCGGCATCACGGCCGCGTACTTCTGCGCCATATCGAACAGGTTGGCCTCGTGGGGCCCCAGCGCGCGGTCGCCACAGCAGTCGGACACCACCAGGGGCCGAAAGCCCGCCTGCATGGCATCCACCACGCTGGCGCGCACGCAGCCGCTGGTCACGCAGCCCGCCACCAGCAAGGTCTGCACGCCACGCTGCGCCAGCCACGGCGCCAGCATGGTGCCAAAAAACGCGGACGGCGTGCTCTTGCGCACGACGTATTCGCCGGGCGCGGGGGCAAGCTCGGGCACGATGGCGCTGTTGTGGCTGTGTTCTTTCAAAGCCAGCATGGCGGGCACCTTCAAGCAAAAAATGTTGCTGTCGGCGTCGTCATCCGAGAACACGATGCGGCTGTGCGCCACCGGCCATCCGCGTTCGCGCGCGTGGGCCAGCAGGCGCCGCGTCTGCGCGATGGCCGGCGCAATGTTGCCGCCGCCCAGCACGGCCGGGTCGGCAAAGCCGTTGACGAAGTCCACGATCAGCAGGCCGAAGGGCGCCTTCAGCGGCAACGGCGTGCCGAAGCCCTGGCGTGAATAGGCCGAGATGTCACCCGCGACGGCGTCGGCGGGAATGGCTTGGGTAGAGGCATTCATTTGTTGTCCTTGCGGCGGGCGGCGTGCGCCCGGCCGGGTTCGTCTTGCACCACGCCGCGCGTCACCATCGGCTGGCCGTCCAGCGCCACGCTGCAATGGCGCATGGGGATGTCGATATGGCAGGCGGTGGTGCGGCTGCCGCCCGCTTCATTGTTGGGGCCCATGGACCACAGGAAATTGCCTTCGAAGGCGCGCGCGTCCATGCCGATGTGCGCTTCCTTGTTGTAGTGCGCCAGCATGGACCACTGCGCGCGCGGTTGCAGGCCCCAGCCGATGTGCGACACGGCATACGCCTCCGGGTCTTCATAGGCGGCCATGTATTCCTTCAGGATGTCGGCCTGAAGCCCGCCGTTGATGCGGGTGACGTAGCCGTTTTCGATGACGAGTTCAATCGGGTGGGTTACGTAGTCTTTCATGGGCAAGAGGATGTCGCCCCGGTCCAGCACCACGCGGCCTTGGCTTTGCCCTTCGTTGGGCCACGTCAAAACGAAGCCGCTGGGCCAGTGGTCCCAGCGACCGGGTTCGTCCACGAAACCGTATTCCGATATCGCGGGAAATTCGCCCAGTTGGCAACGTAGGTCGGTGCCGGCGTCGGACGTGATGTGCATCTGCCTGGCCGCTTCGATGCGACGCGCGGCGGCTTGTACGCGCGTGCGGTCGGCCTCGGTAGGGACCAGGCGGCACAGCACTTCGGGCGGTTCGATGGCCAGCAGGATCTTGGTGCCGGTCTGCAAGATTTCATGCTGCTCGGGCGAGAACAGAAGCGTCATGAGGTCCAGCACCAGGTCGCTGGCGTTCAGCGCGGCGATGGCGGCCGGGTTGCCGGTCAGCGGCGTGGCGCCCAGGTACGCCAGCGCGTCGCGGCTGATGGACTTTTCCGCGTTGACGGGCGGCAGGTCCAGCCGGTTGACGCGGGCGCCCAGGTCGGTGGCGGCGGCGATCGCGCAGCGCAAGGTTTGCGGGTGCGTGTCGGCGCCGGTCAGCACGGTGACGATCTGTCCGGCTTGAAGCCGCGACAACGTCAGCACCTGCTTCCAGGCGTGGATCAAATCGATATCGCTGACGGACATGGCGGGCTCCTTGAATCAGCGGATTGGGAAAAGGGCGGATCAGTCGATCTTGCTGCCAAGAAAGTCGCCGAAGGCGGCGTAGAAACCGGCTTCGTTGTCCCACGGAATCATGTGGCCCGCGCCGGGTACGCGCACGTGCTGCGTCTGCGGCGCCAGGCCCTGCCATTCGGCCACATCGTCATCGCCGACGACGCCGCCTTTTTCAGCGGTGACCAGCAGCATCGGGATCTTGATGGCGGGCAGGTCCGCGTGGATGTCGTCGCGGCCGAAGTCTTCAAAGCTCTGCACAATGGCCGGTTCAAAGCAGGTGTGCAGCCATTGCGCGCGCAGTTGGCGCTGGGCCTCGGTCCAGGTGGGGCAGAAAGCCAGCATGTCCTCGGCGCTCATGCCCTGCGTGGCCTGGCGAATGGAGTCCACGTACCACGGCAGATTGGCCGGATACGGGCGGCGGCCCGGGCCGGATACCGGTGGGTCCACGAGGACCAGGCGCGTCAGCCCTTGGGGTTGGCTGCGCGCGGCGCGCACGGCGATGCGCCCGCCCATGGAATGGCCGACCAGCGCGTAGTGGGCCAGTTGCAGCGCCTGGGCAAACGCATTGACGTCAGCCGCTTGCGCGTCCAGGCCGTAGTCCAACCCGGGGCCGGATGCCGACAGGCCCCGGCCACGCACGTCCAGCACATAGGTGTCGAACCGGCGACCCAGGTGTTCAGCCACAAAGCCCCAGGTGACGGCCGGGCTGGTGATGCCGGGAATCAGGATGACGGCGGGGCGGCCGGCGCGTTCGCCCGCCGTGCCGCCGTAACGCAGGTAGTGCTGGCGGATGCCGTTGGCGTGCACGTTGGCGCCGTACAGAAAAGTGCTATTGGCTTGGGCTTGGGTCATTGTGCGCTCCGGGTATAGGGGTAAGCGCCCGAGAGCAGGGCGCCCGCGCCGGGCACCACGGGGTCCAGCCCCAGCTCTTTCAGGATGGCGTAGGTGGTGGCGATGGATGCCGTGAGAACGGGCTTGCCGGTTTCCGCTTCCACTTGCGAAACGGCGGGCAGCGACGGCATCTGCACGCAGGCGGACAGCACGATCACATCGGCGTCGGCCACGTTCATGCCGGCGACGATGCCGGGCAGCTTGGCCGGGTCGTGGCGGCCCACGTCCAGGTTGTCGGGAATCTCCAGCGCGCGCCAATCCACAATTTCAAACCCTTCCGCGGCGATGTAGTCCATGACCAGTTCGGTCAGCGGAATCATGTAGGGCGCGACCAGCGCGATTTTCTTGGCGCCCATCACATGCAGGGCCTCGACCAGCGCGCCGGCGCTGGTGATGACGGGGGCGGATGCGCCGTTCTCGGCGGTGCGTTCCGTCAGACGTTTCTGCGACACGCGGTGGTAGCCGCGCCCCATCGCCATGATGGCCACCAGGCAGGCGTAGCCCAGCACATCGACGCGCGCATCGCTAAGTTCCAGTGCGCAGCGGTCGCTTTCGGCGTCCATGGCGGCCAGCTCTTCCTTCTGGACCTTCTTCATGCGCATGCGGCTGGAATGAAACGTGAAGCGGTCGTTGGGGCGCAGCGACGAATGCGCCTGCAACATGGCGGGCACTTCGGTTTCCATCGTGGTGTTGGAACTGGGAACGATCTGGCCGATACGGAATGTCTTCGTCATGGATAAGCCTTGAAAAATGGGCGGGCCTAGGGTTTTCGATAAATTCAAAAGAAGCGTATACGCTCTATTCTTGCAAAGAGCAGCGCGGATGACCAGCCCGGTTTTCGTAGTGGTTTTCACCTAACTGTAGGCAGTGCATGCACTATTTTGGTGATTCCTCTTCGGGTTTACGAGAGGGTCACCTTTTTATGTATCCATAAATTAAGCGTGTACTCCATAATTTTCTGAATTGGCTGCACCAGTCTTTCACCATCTTGCAAGGAGAAGTTCCGTGTCTACATCCCCTCGTATCGCCATCGTCGGCGCGGGCCTGGGCGGCGCCGCCACCGCCGCGCTGCTGCTCAAGCAAGGGCTTAACGTTCGCGTCTACGAGCAGGCGCCCGGTTTTTCGCGCTTGGGGGCCGGCATCCACGTGGGGCCGAACGTCATGAAGATCCTGCGCCGCATCGGTATCGAAGATGCCCTGAACGCGCAGGGTTCGCACCCGGACTTCTGGTACAGCCGCCATTGGGAAACCGGCGACATCCTGGCGCGGATTCCGCTGGGCGATTACGCCGTCAAGGAATACGGCGCGTCGTACCTGACCGTGCACCGGGGCGACTTCCATGCCTTGCTGGTCGACGCCTTGCCCAGGCACGTGGTGGCGTACGACAAGAGCCTGACTCGCGTGGAAGATCGCGGCGACTTGGTGCTGATGCACTTTGCCGACGGCACCTCGGAAGAGGCCGACATCGTGATCGGCGCCGACGGCGTCAATTCCCGCATTCGCGAAGAGCTGCTGGGGCCAGAACTGCCCAAGTACGCGGGTTATCTGGCGCACCGCGCCGTGTTCCCCACGCCGCGGACCAAGGCCGGCATGCTGCCCTTCGATTCCTGCGTCAAATGGTGGAGCGATGACCGCCACATGATGGTGTACTTCGTCACCAGCAAGGCCGACGAGCTCTACTACGTCACCGGCGTGCCGGTGGAACACTGGGACTTGAACGACCGCTGGCTGCCCAGCAGCAAGGATGAAATGCGCGAAGCCTTCAGCGGCTGGCACCCCACCGTGCAGGCGCTGATCGACGCCACGGTAGACGTCACCAAGTGGTCGCTGCTGGAACGCGACCCGCTGCCGCTCTGGAGCCGTGGCCGCCTGGTGTTGCTGGGCGATGCCTGCCACCCCATGAAGCCGCACATGGCGCAAGGCGCCGCCATGGCCATTGAAGATGGCGCCATGCTGGCGCGCTGCTTCCAGGAAGTGGGCGTGCAGAACCATGAACTGGCCTTTGCGCTGTACGAGGCCAACCGCGCTGAACGCGCCAGCAAGGTGCAGCGCATATCGCACGACAACACCTGGCTGCGCACGAATGAGGACCCGTCCTGGTGCTTCGGCTACGACGTGTTCAACGAACCGCTGGTAGACCCCAAGACGCGAGCCGCGGCCTGAGGATCTGTCCGCCGCGCGGGCGTGGGGGCTTGCCCCTAGGCCCGTGTCGCGGCAACCTTCGTACTTTTCGAACTGCGACCACGCGCCACGCCATATGGGATCCACCGTCAATTCCTGCCGCGTTACCCAGCCGATCCGCTTGAACGTCAACGGCGGGGAGTGCGCCGTGCCGGCCGCGCCCGACACGGCGCTGCTGCATGTGCTGCGCAATGACCTGGCGCTGAACGGGCCGAAGTACGGCTGCGGCCTGGGCGAGTGCGGTGCGTGCACGGTGTTGATTGACGGCGTGGCCGCGCGGTCGTGCGTGATCCCGGTGCGGGCCGCGCAGGGCAGGGCGGTGGTCACGCTGGAAGGCTTGGGCACACGTCAGCAACCGGGCACGACGCAGCAGGCATTTATCGACTGCCAGGCAGCGCAGTGCGGGTACTGCCTGAACGGAATGATCATGACGGTCGAGGCGCTGCTGCGCCGCAATCCTAACCCCACGGAAGACGCGCTGCGCCGCGAACTGCATCACAACCTGTGCCGCTGCGGCACGCATGTGGAAATCATGCAGGCGGCGCTGCGGGCGGTTGAGCTGCGGGCGAAAAGCGCGGGCGTTGCGGGTGTTGTGGCTGTTGCGGCTGTTGCGGGCGGTGTTGACCTTGCGGACGGCGGACCCACGCGATGAGCCAGGACGCGCTGGGGTCACCGCTACATCACCTGGGGCTGCCCGCCGACCTGCTGCACGGCGTGGCCTTGCGTCCGCCTGCCGTGCTGTGGGATGGCGCGCGGTATCGCGGCAGCGTGTTGCAGCAGGCGCAGTGGGATCAGGCGCGCGTGCTGTCGGGCGTTGTGACGGTGGTTCGGCACACACACTTCGCGGGCGTCGTCGCCGTGTCGGCGGTTCATGCCAGGCAGGCGGCAATGGTCCTGGCACCCGTATGGCAAGCCTCGGATGCCGTCCAGACGCCGCCTGATGATGCCGCGGATTCGGACGAGATTCGTTATGGCCTGCGCCTGCGGCCCTTGGATACGCCGGTCGGCGTACGGGCGACGGTATGGGCGCTGAACGGGCACGCCGGCGTGTGGCTGCCGGCATGCACGCCCGGCACGCAAGCTCAGATCCGCCGGGAGCTGGCGGCGCTGCTGCAACAGGCGGAAGAGACGATCCGCGTAACGGTGCATGCCACGATCGACGGTGCGGACTCCGAAGGCGGCGATGCGGCGCATCCGCTGGACTTGATGGACGCCGCCGCCGACGCCGCGCTGCTGTCGCAAGCAGTGGGCCGGCCGGTGTGCGTGGTCTGCCGGTCGGGTGTTGCGGAAGAGTTGGTGCTGCGTGTACCGGTCGGTGATGCGACGGCTGGGTCGGCTGGTGGCGGCGCTGATGCTTTGAATGCTGCTGCTTTGAATGCTGCTGCTTTGAATGCTGCTGTTTCGGATGCGGGTGCTTTGAATGCTGCTGCTTCGAATGCGGGTGCTTCGAACGCTGCTGTTTCGGATGCGGGTGCCTCAAACGCCGACGCCTCAAACGCGTTCGCCTCCGACGGCTCGGCCACCAACGCCACTGCCTTCACGCCACAACCCGACTCGCGCGCCGCTGCCGGCGCCGCGTCGTTGCGGTCCGAAGCGCCCTGGGCGGTGCGCCCGAGCCTGGCGCGGCTGTTGAGCCAGCCCGCGCAGGCAGGGGCGTCGGCACATGCGACGGTATGCGGCGCATCGGTAACGTCGCCCCGGCGCGCGCTGCCCCCGTTGCGCGCCAGTGTGGACGAACTGAACGCCGCGCAAGTCTTTGCGCAAGAAAGCCAATGGCATGAAGCCGCGCTGGCCCACGGCAAAGATCCCATCGCGTGGCGCGTGGAACAGCTGCCCGAAGGCAAGGGCCGCGAGCTGGCGCGCCAAGTCGTGGGTCGCGCAAGATTAAACACCGGCGCCGGAGCAGGCGCAGGCGCAGACGCAAACGCAAACGCAGACGCAGGCGCAGACGCAAACGCAAACGCAAAGGCAAACGCAAAGGCAAACGCAAACGCAAACGCCGACGCCGCCCCTGCGCCAAGCGCGGGCTTGCTGCACGGCACGGGTTTCGCCACTGCGCAGGTGCAATGCGTGGATGACGATGGCGCCGCCCGCATGGTCTGGAGCGCGTGGGTGGCCGAGGTCTCCGTGCGCGCCCAAACCGGTCAGGTCGAAGTCACCCGCGTGGTCGCCGGCCACGACAGCCAGCGCCTGCAACCGGCGCAAGGCGCGCCCGTACACGCCCATATCGAACAGCAAACGCCATGGCTGCTGGATAACGCGCGCCGTCTGCTGGCGGGGCCGCCGGCGTTTGACGATTGGGTCAGCCCGTCGTTCAAGGATGACGCGGCAGACCGGGCCGTGCGCCCCTACGAAGGTGGCGACGGCGCGATGCGGCCCCGCGCGGCGGGAGACGTCGCGGACGGCAACGTCACACAAGGTCGTTTGGCCGTGGACGGCGTGGTCACCTTGCCCGCCGCCGCCGCCATCGCCAACGCCATCCATCAGGCAACCGGCGTGCGCCTGCGGCAAGCGCCGTTCGATACCGAGGCGTTGCGCTTGGCGTTGCAAGACCGGCGTCGTCCAAAGTGGGGCACGTCCGCGCGCGGCCGTCTGGCGCGAGCCGGCGTGTGGCTCGCGGCCGGCGTCGCCGGTCTGGCCGGCATGGTCGCCGCGCTGTGGCCGGTGAAATCCGCATTGCCGTTGACGGCCGGCCCCGACGTTTCCCTGTATTCCATGCGGGCCATCGAACGGGGCCGCCTGGTCGCCGCTGCCGGAGATTGCATCGCCTGCCACACCGCGCCCGGTGGCCAAGCCAACGCGGGCGGTCTGGCGCTGGACACCCCCTTTGGCACGATCTATTCCACCAACATCACGCCCGACAACGACACCGGCATCGGTCGCTGGTCCTACCCCGCGTTCGAGCGCGCCATGCGCCAGGGCGTGCACCAGGACGGCCGTCAGCTGTATCCCGCGTTTCCCTACACGGCCTATGCCAAATTGAGCGAAGCGGACATGCAGGCGTTGTATGGCTACCTGATGTCGCAACCCGCCGTTAAGTCCGAGCCGCCGAAGACGCAGTTGGCCTTCCCCTTCAATATGCGCCCGCTGTTGGCCGGCTGGAATGCGCTGTTTCACGACGCCACGCCCTTCACGCCGGACCCGTCGCGCAGCGCGCAGTGGCTGCGTGGCGCGTATCTGGTGGAGGGCGTTGGCCACTGCGCCGCTTGTCATTCACCGCGCAACCGCCTGGGCGCGGAGAAGAAGGGCGTGCATTACCTGGCAGGGGGCGAGGCGGAAGGCTGGACCGCGCCCGCCTTGAACCAACTGGCCAGCGGACCACGCGCCTGGTCGGGTGATGAACTATTCCAATATCTGCGCACCGGTTATTCGCCGAGCTACGGTGTGGCGGCCGGACCAATGGCGCCCGTGATCCACGGCTTGGCAGAATTGCCGGACAGCGACCTCAAGGCCATCACCACGTATTTGCTGGACCTGCCGAAGCGGCAGGGCGACGGCAATGCCGAATATGCTGCGTCGGCGGCATCGGCCTCGGCTTCGGCTTCGGCTTCGGCGACAGCGTCGCCTTCGCCCGCGTTGTCCTCGCTATCGCCCAAGACCCAGGCCACGATCAACACCGCGGCTGCGCCCAAGACCGCCTCGGCGTCTGCCTCGGCCCCCACGCCCGCCGCTGCAACGATCCAATCCCTGCAAGGCCGGCGCGCCAACGGTGAACGCATCTATCAGAACGCCTGCGCGGTGTGCCACGAAGCCGGAAGCGGGCCCACGCTGTTTGGCGCCAAGCCCTTGTTGGCCGCCAACACCAACCTGCACGCCGACACGCCTGACAACCTGATCCAGGTGATCTTGCACGGCATCCAGGAACCCGCCGACGACGCGCTGGGGTACATGCCGGGCTTCAAAGACAGCCTGGACGACAAGCAGGTCGCCGATCTGCTGGGTTATTTGCGGGAACGTTTTGCGCCGGACGAAGACGCCTGGCCCGATCCCACCACGACGATTAAACGGCTACGCAACCATGCGGAGCTGAATTAAGGAAAACGCGGCCATAACGCGTGCGGCTTTAGTGATGATCACATCAAGGGGTTTCATCTATGTCAGCTTCATTGGTATCCGTGGACAAGGCCATTCAGGTGGCGGGCGTCGGCAAGTTCCAGTATCGGCTTTTTGTGATATTCGGCCTGGTCTGGATGGCCGACGCCATGCAGGTGCTGTCCATCGGTTTTTCCGCGCCGTCCATCGCCAAGACCTTTGGCATCACCGTGCCCCAGGCGCTGCAAAGCGGCACGTTCTTCTTCATCGGCATGTTGATCGGCGCGTTCGTCTTCGGCCGGATGGCTGACCGCATCGGCCGGCGCCCCGTCCTGATGATCGCGGTGGTCATCGACGCCTGCGCGGGCGTGGCTTCCGCTTTCGCGCCCGAGTTCACGTGGCTGCTGGTCTTGCGTTTCCTGACCGGCATCGGCGTCGGCGGCACGCTGCCGGTGGACTACACGATGATGGCCGAATTCCTGCCCAGCGATCGCCGTGGCCGCTGGCTGGTGCTGCTGGAATCGTTCTGGGCGGTGGGCACCATCTTCCTGGCGCTGCTGGCGCTGGCGGCGGTGTCGTGGGGCGATGACGCCTGGCGCGTGATCTTCTTCGTCACGGGCTTGCCTGCCTTGATCGGCGTGGTGCTGCGGTTCTACATCCCGGAATCGCCGATGTACCTGAACCGAAACGGCAAATCCGACCAGGCGCGCAAAGTGCTGGAACGCGTCGCGCGCGTCAACCAGCGCAACATCGAAGTGCCCGCGCTGCAACCGGAAACGCCCGTCAACAAATCCATGTTCGCCCTGTTCTCGCCCAGCTACCGCCGCCGCAGCATCGGGTTGCTTCTGGCATGGGCGCTGATCTCCATCGCGTACTACGGCGTCTTCGTGTACTTGCCCATCAAGCTCAGCACCGCCGGCTTTGCGTTTATGCGCGGCCAGGAGTTTCTGGTGTTGCTGGCGTTGGTGCAATTGCCCGGCTTTGCGCTGTCGGCCTATGGCGTGGAACGCTGGGGCCGCAAGCCCACGCTGGTCGGCTTCCTGATTTTGAGCGCGGTAGGCTGCATGCTGTACAGCCTGGGCACCGACCCCGCCGTGGTGATCGGTTCTACCTTGCTGATGAGCTTTTCGCTGCTGGGCACGTGGGGCGCGCTGTATGCGTTCACGCCCGAGGTCTACCCAACGGACTTGCGCGCCAGCGGCATGGGTATGGCGGGCGCGGTGGCGCGTTTTGGCGGCTTGTTCGCCCCGGCCATCATCGCGCCCATCATGACCAGCCACTTCACGCTATCGCTGGTCGTGCTGTCCAGCATGTTGCTGGCCGGCGCCGTGTCAATCTGGTCGGTAGACGTGGAGTCGCGCAACCGCGCGCTGGATTGATGGTGGTGTAAATCGCGGGTGCCCCCGGCGTGCATAGCGCCGGCGTGCTGCCAGGAACGGCGACGAAC
>NZ_JBLVOL010000008.1:34475-45992 GCF_053543755.1 Achromobacter semiaridum
GGCCTGTTCGTCCCCGTTCAGCATTTTGGTCAGCAGAAAATGCAGCGCCACGCGCTCGGCCGGGTTCAGATTGCCGTAGGTGCTTTCCGTGATCTGCTTGGCGAACGGTTCCATCTCTTGAACCAGCGCTTGCCCGACGGGCGTCAGGTTGATCACCACTTTGCGCCGGTCAACCGGGTCGTGATCCACCTGCACCAATTCGCGCTGCTTCAACCTGTCTACCACGCCGCGCACCGTAGCTTGGTCAATGACCGTCGCCTTGACTAGATCCGCCAGTGAACTTGCACCGTTATCCCGCACCGAGCACAGCACGACAAACTGCGCGGCGGTGAGCTGAGAGTCGGGGATGTAGTGCTGAAACAAAGCGGTGTGACGCTGATAGACACGCCGCAGCAGGTGACCTATCTGATCAGAAAACAAATAGCCTTCCGTGGTGGACGAGGACTTGCCTTTCATATTGCGCATAAGCCTATCCGAAGCAATGCATGGGTCATGATGATTTTTATCAACGGGATGCGGGTTGCCTAGTTTGCCAGCAGCGTGACGGTTTGTGGGTTGTATGTGCGGGTTGCGCTGCCGCAGCTTGCGTAAGGGACCGCCCGTTCGGGTATGCCTGTTGCGCGTATGCCTAGTTTGTCTTTGGGTAAATGGACGTGCACAAAACGTTCGACCTCGACCGTGCCGTCGGGCAGGAAATTCAACTGAAGCCGCATCAGCGTGGATTCTCCGTCAACGGGTTCAGGATGTCGAAATGCGGGCGCGTGCAGCGTTGCGGTGTGCCACGGGTGGGCGGCGTTGGCAGTGCTGCTGGGTTCAGGCGTGTCGGGCGTTCCTGGTGTGCCCGGCGGTTTTGGCGTTTCCGGCGTTCCCGGCGTTTCCGGCGTTCCCGGCGCTTCCGGCGCTTCCGGCGCGCCGGTCGCGCCGATGTCTCCGGCCGGGGTTATCGTACCGGCCGCCATCGCCGCCGCCCCAGCCGCATCCACCGCGCCAGTCGTTTGCCACCGCAGCGCCAGCGGCCGGCTAAGCATAATAAACGCCGCACCGATAGGCTGCGCAAACTCATGGCAGGCGGCCGGCAGCGGCGCGACGGACACAAGCGCGCGGTCGCCGATATCCAGCGTCTGGCCATTCACTTCAAGCCGTGCGATAGCGCCGGTCGTGTAGTTCACCGCACTGAGCAACACCAGCCCGTGCTGCCCCTGTCGATCAAGACGCTGCTCCGTCATCCCCGCCAAACGGTTCAGCGCAGGCGCAACCTCAACGCGGTCCGGATAATGAAAATACAGATACCGCAACATCGATCTATCCGGCTTATTCAGCGCCGATGAAAAGCGCGCCACGTCCGGGTAAGCAAGACGCGTCAACGGCAACGATGCGGCGACAGCATCGCCCGACGCAGAAAGATATCTGTACTGCGCGATATCCTCGCGCAAGCGCGCGCCGTCATACGGAAAAGGCTGGGTCGCGGCCGGGCTGGGATATCGATTGAACACCATGAACTGCTGCGATTCAGCGGCCGCAAACGGCATTCTTGGCCCTGCACCGGACGACGTGGTGGCGTAAGGCGTGGTGTCAATCCACAGATCTTTGCCGCTAAGGTTGACGTGCGTTTCAGCAATATAGGGATGCGCATCGCTAAAGCGCTCGCGCTTGGATTTTTCGAACGATTCGCTGGCCGGGTAAATCAGCATGGCGATCAGCGTAGGCAAGAACAACCAGGCATGGACCCGGCCCGGCACCCGGCCCCGATCGCGAGAAAGGTAATAGAGCCAGACGATGATCAGCAGGATGGCCAGTGGCCCGCCCACCCAGATTGCGGCAGTAAGAAGGGCGACGATGCCCCAGCCCAGGTCGGGAGTTAACGCGGCGGTAAGGCCAAGGAATGCCAGCCAGCCGGCCAGGGCAATCGAGATGATCAGGCCGAAGAGGTAATCCCGGTAGGGGGTGGTGGTCATTGGGAGGGGATGCGGCCGATCAGTTGACAAGAATCAGTTAAACAAAATTCAGCACATCACTTAGCGAACGCAGAGAATCGCTGCTAGCTGGCGTGGCTGCCTGGCGATTCAAGTGGTATCCCTGCATACCGAATTTTCGCGGGCCGATCATATCGGCATCGACGGTGTCGCCAATCATCAAGACCTCATCCGGCCGGCAGCCAATACCCTCACAAAGGTATTGATAGATCTGCGGCTGCGGCTTCACTGCGCTAGCTTCGTACGACCAGGCGCAAAAGTCCGGCCGGACGGGCAACAGTTTCAGCACCGGCGGCCCATACGGCGCGGCAAGGTTTGAGCAGAGCGCCACTTTGATGCCTCGGTCTTTCAGAGCAGTCAGGGTGGGAATGGCATCGTCAAAGAGTGAGATCGATTGGATCTCCTCATGCAACTCGGCCTCCAACCCACACAAATCTTCTTCACTAACCATCCCGCCAAACAAGCTTGCCGCTTGCCTGAGGTCCAACACATTGCTCATTGCCCGAACCCCGTCGTCACGCTGCCGCCGACGACCGGCTTCATGCAGCAGACGGACCAACTTTCGAAACGGGCGAGTAGGCCGCTGGATATGGACCAATGTCCCAAACACATCAAACGCTACGGCTTTGATCGCCATCGGAGGGCCCCCGGTGCTTGTCAAAATGAATGTCCACGGTGCGGTGGGCGAGTGGAGGCAAGCTTATCGCAACAGCGGTTTTAGCGGCTAAAAAGCAGAGCGAAGCTTTGAGTGGGGTCTCCGTAAGGGGTTTTCGTTTAGCAGGTTGCGACTAGGTAAACTCGACGCCTCACAAGGAGAGGCCATCAATGGTCAAAATATATAATTGGTTCTTCGCCCAGCTCGCGTGTGCGGTTGCTTTATCTTCGAACGCTGTCGCGGCCCCCTCGTCTGACGAGATCATGAAGGAGTGCGCAATCTCATCATCTATTGCGCGAGGAATTATGGAAAAGCGTCAGCATGGCGCATCCATGAGGCAGCTTATGGAAGACGCATCCAGAACAGAGGACGAGTACATGAAGGGCATCAAAACGCTCTTCATTGAGCAGGCGTTCCGGGTTCCGTCCTACGAGTCGGCCGAACGGAAATCGAAAGCTGTAGATGAGTTCGAGAACTTGGGCTACGCGGGCTGCTACATGGCTCTGACCGGAGATAAAAAGTAGGTGCGCTATTTCATGGCGCTCTTTTTTAGCTGGGTGCGTGAGCACTGCATTGCAGTGCGTACCATGCCCCACGCGCGGGGCATTAGCCGGGGGCGTATGGCCGTCTAAGCCCGAGGAGGGCAATGCTTGGAGGGGATGATGCGATGCTGGACGAAGCGTGTTTAACGCGCGTCACGCGGCGTTGTAGGCCAAGTCGAAGCGGCTCTCTATTGAAAGCGACACGTTGCAGGCGTCGCGCAGCCTTGCGTGCCCTGAACGTTTCAGGCGTTCAAATTCTTTGATATCGGGAGGCTCAGCCTTCAGCGATTTTCCCGGGCCACTCAGCTTTTTCAAGCGGGGAGGTCACCATCGGCTCCTATGATCCAGATCTTGGGCTGCGCCAGAACTCGAGTCAGGAGAGACTCTTGTGCCTCTATGCGCTTGGTGAATTCCTTGCGCGTGAGGATGGTGGGGTTCACTGGTCGGCCGAGCTTATTTCCCACATCCTCCAGCGCCGCAAACACATCGCCGTAGCTGATGTCGTCACTAAGCAGCATCAAATCAATATCGCTGCGAGCGGTGTCGGTATTTTTAGCAACCGAGCCGTAGACGAACGCCGCCATGATCTTCGGGGCCAGAGGGGCGAGCGCTTCGCGTAGCGGTCCGGCCAGGCCGATCGTCTTTTGCACGATGGCGCATAGCTCCGCGAAGATGGGCGAGTCGGGATTGGCTTGGTAGTGCTTCTGGTTGCCGACCGCCTTCACCGTGACCAAGCCGGTCTGCGCCAAGTTGGCCAACTCGCGTTGCACCGATCCGGAACCGCTGGAGACTAGACCGATTATTTCCGTGGCATAGAAGCTGCGATCCGGCTGGCCGAACAGCAACCCCAGCACGCGTTGTTTGGTGCCAGGAAAAAGCGCGTCGGCGAGACCGCTGTGCGTGAGAGGGGCTTCGATCGTTATACCCATATTGGGTTTGATTGTACCCAAATTGGGTATCTTTGGAAGCGGCCGTGCACGAGTAGCTCAACGTGCGGCTTGCTTTGTCCCCGCCAAGCTCATCAACAAAAAAAGCCTCTGCGTGCGCAGAGGCTTTGGAATCTTCGGTAGCGCATTCTCGGCTCATCAAACGAGTATCTCGTTCACGACCACATCGCTCTACGCCATCAAGAGGCGGAACGTATGGTGCAGTAAATGCTGAGAAATTTGCGTTGCGCGGTCTAAAAAAAACCGACGGATGCTTGAGAGCTTTCTGGTGCCCGGGGCCGGAATCGAACCGGCACGCCTTGCGGCGGGGGATTTTGAGTCCCCTGCGTCTACCAATTTCACCACCCGGGCAAGGGGGTCGCGAACACGTCCAGATGACGGCTGCGGGAGAACGAAGACAGCGATTATATGCGTACTTTCAAAAATTGTCAGGCGGCCTCACATCCAGCCCCTGATCAGAGCCGGATCCGCCCGGCCATCCAGCCGAAAACGGACCCAGCGCTCAAGCACTATCTACTTCTTTTCCGGCAAGAACCAGTTCATGACCAAGGCGCAAATCCCGCCGGTGGCAACGCCCGATTCCAGCACGCTCTTCACCGCATGCGGCAGGTGCGACAGAATTTCAGGCACTTGCGACACGCCCAGCCCCAAGGCCAGCGATACCGCGATGATCAGCAGCGCGCGGCGGTCCAGCTGAATGCCGGCCAGGATGTTGATGCCGGACGCGGCCACCGCGCCGAACATCACCATGGCGGCGCCGCCCAGTACGGGCTCGGGCACGGCTTGCAGCACGCCGGCCACGCCGGGGAATAGGCCCAGCAGGATCAGCATGCCGGCGATCCAGACGCCGACGTGGCGGCTGGCGATGCCGGTCAGCTGGATCACGCCGTTGTTCTGCGCAAAGACCGAGCTGGGGAAGGTGTTGAACACGCCGGCCAGGAGCGAATTCGCGCCGTTGACCAGCACGCCGCCCTTGATGCGCTGCATCCACAGCGGGCCTTCGACCGGCTGCTTGGACACCTTGCTGGTGGCGGTGACGTCGCCGATGGCTTCCAGCGACGTGACCAGGTAGATGATCAGCATCGGCACGAACAGCGCCCACGAGAAGCCCAGGCCGAAGTGCAACGGCACGGGGATCTGGAACAGGGCGGCTTCGCGTGCGCCGGTGAAGTCCAGGCGGCCCATGGACGCGGCGGCGATGTAGCCGACGGCCAGCGCCAGCACCAGCGCCGTGCTGCGGATCCAGACGACGGGCACGCGGTTCAGCAGGATGATGGTGCCCAGCACCAGGCCGGACAGCGTCAGGTTCTCGGCGCTGGCGAAGGTGCCGTTGGCCATGGCGCCGAAACCTCCGCCCATGCTGATCAGGCCGACCTTGATCAAGGTCAGGCCAATCAACAGCACGACGATGCCGGTCACCAGCGGGGTGATCAGGCGTTTGACGAAGGGCAGGATGCGGCTGATGCCCATTTCCACGAACGATCCGGCGATGACCACGCCGAAGATCGCGGCCATGACGGCTTCGACGGGCGTGCCTTGCTTGACCATGACGGAGCCGCCCGCGATCAGCGGCCCGACGAAGTTGAAGCTGGTGCCCTGCACGATGAGCAAGCCGGCGCCCAGCGGGCCAAAGCGTTTGCATTGCACGTAGGTGGCGATGCCGGAGATGACCAGCGACATGGACACGATCAGCGTGGTGTCGCGGCTGCTGACGCCCAGCGCCTGGCAGATCAAGAGGCCGGGGGTGACGATGGGAACCAGGATGGCCAGCAGGTGCTGTAACGCGGCGACGAAGGCGACGGGCGGCGCGGGGCGGTCGTCGGGGCCGTAGACCAGGTCATGGCTGCGCGCGTCGTCGGCGGCGTGGGGGGCGGGTTGGGACAGGGAGGCGGGTTGCATGGGCGGAAGGCCGGCCGGGGTAGGAGAAAGTGCGGGATTTTAGCGGGGATCGCGCCGCTGCCGCGACGGGGCCTTGAAAAGTTCCCGATAGCCCCCACCTCAGTAGGGTTTCCCGGATTCCGCGTGGGCACGTCGCCCCGGAATTTCGGTATTTGGGTTCCCTTTTTGGGTTCCCTGTATCGCGTTCCCTGTTTCGCTTTCCTTTTCATTTGTCCCTAATTTTTTACTTCACGTAGAACCATGAGCCAAACCGCCACGTCTTCCACGTCCGAAACCCTGGGGTTCCAGGCCGAGGTGAAGCAACTGCTGCACCTGATGATCCATTCGCTCTACAGCAACAAGGAAATTTTCCTGCGCGAGCTTGTGTCGAACGCCTCGGACGCCTGCGACAAGCTGCGTTTTGAAGCCATCGACCGGCCCGAATTGCTGGAAGGCAATGGCGAGCTTGCCATCACGGTCGGCTACGACAAGGCTGCCCGCACCATCACCATCTCGGATAACGGGATTGGCCTGTCGCGCGACGAAGCCGTCGCCAACCTGGGCACCATCGCGCGCTCCGGCACGCGGGAATTCTTCTCCCAGCTGACGGGCGACAAGCAAAAAGACGCGCAGCTGATCGGCCAATTCGGCGTGGGCTTTTACTCGTCGTTCATCGTCGCCGACAAGGTCACGGTGGTCAGCCGCCGCGCGGGCGCCACGGACGCGATCCAGTGGGAATCCGACGGCCAGGGCGAATTTACGATTGCCGCCGCCGAGAAAGCCACGCGCGGCACCGACGTCACGCTGCACCTGCGTGCCGACGAAGACGAATTCCTGAACGGCTGGAAGCTGCGCGAGATCCTGCGTCGTTATTCCGACCACATTTCCTTGCCGATCCGCATGGCCAAAGAAGAGTGGGACCAGGAAAAGGGCGAGCAGGTCAAGACCGAAGAACTGGAAACGGTGAACCAGGCCAATGCGCTGTGGGCCCGCAACAAGTCGGAAGTCACTGACGAGCAGTACCGCGAGTTCTACAAGACGGTGTCGCACGACTACGACGACCCGTTGGCCTGGACGCACAACCGCGTGGAAGGCCGCAGCGAATACACGCAACTGCTGTATGTTCCCAAGCACGCGCCCATGGACATGTGGGACCGCGACGGCCGCCACGGCGTGAAGCTGTACGTCAAGCGCGTGTTCATCATGGATGATGCCGACCAGCTGCTGCCGTCGTATCTGCGCTTTGTGCGCGGTGTGATCGATTCGGCCGATCTGCCTTTGAACGTGTCGCGCGAAATCCTGCAAGAAAGCCGCGACGTGCGCGCCATTCGGGAAGGGTCGGCCAAGCGCATCCTGTCGTTGCTGGAAGACCTGGCCGAAAACAAGCCGGAAGACTACGCCACCTTCTGGACGGAATTTGGCCAGGTGCTGAAGGAAGGCGCGGGCGAAGATTCCGCCAACCTGGAACGCATCGCCAAGCTGATGCGCTTTGCGTCCACGCATTCGGGCGACCAAGCGCAGACGGTCTCGTTTGCCGACTACGTGTCGCGCATGAAGGAAGGCCAGGACAAGATCTATTACGTCACGGCCGACACGTTTGCCGCCGCCAGCAACAGCCCGCATCTGGAAATCTTCCGCAAGAAGGGCATCGAAGTGCTGCTGCTGTCCGACCGCGTTGACGAATGGATGCTGTCTTACTTGCGCGAATTCGACGGCAAGTCGCTGGTGTCGGTCGCCAAGGGCGGGCTGGACCTGGCCGAGCTGGCCGACGAAGAAGAAAAGAAGCATCAAGCCGAAGTGGCTGAAGACTTCAAGCCCTTGGTCGAGCGCCTGCAAAAGACGCTGGAAGATCAGGTGAAGGAAGTGCGCGTGACGCTGCGTCTGGTGGATTCGCCGGCGTGCGTGGTGGTGGGCCAGAATGAACTCAGCCCGCACCTGCTGCGCATGCTGAAGGCCGCGGGCCAGGAAGCGCCGAACGTGAAGCCGGTGCTGGAAATCAACCCGGAACACCCGCTGCTGGCGCGCATTCGTACGGCTGAAGATGGGGAGTTTGATCAGTGGGCGCGTCTGCTGCTGGATCAGGCCCTGCTGGCTGAAGGCGCGCAAATTGCCGACCCGGCCGCGTTTGTGAAGCGCTTGAATGCCTTGCTGCTGAAGTAAGCGGCGGGGTGGTGGGATGAGAGGGCGCCTGGGAAACCGGGCGCTCTTTTTTTGCCGAAATCTACCAAAAAGCCAAATATTCCCGATCGGTAATATTTCAATGAAATCGCAGTGTTTTGCGAGAAATATTACCGATCGGGAATATTCAATTGGATTCGTGGCCGAAACACCATAAACTTACCGAACGGTAATTTTGGAGGCATCCATGCCTATCGACCACGCCCACCCCACGTTGCCAGCAACCATACGCACCGCAGCCGACCTGGGCGAACTGGTGAAAGCCATGCGACGCGATCAAGGCTTGCTTCAAGCCGATCTTGCCGGCCTGTCTGGTTCGGGTAACCGCTTTGTGGGGGACCTTGAGCGCGGCAAGCCCACGCTGCAATTGCAGAAGGTGTTGGACATGCTGGATCTGCTTGGCCTTGAAGTGCAAGTTGTGCCGAAACGCCCGAGGCTGCCATGACAGCGTCGGAGGCGTTGGATCTTTATCAAGGGTTGCGCAAGGTAGGCCGCTTGTATGACGAGCGGCCGTTGCGCTTTGTGTACGACGAGTCGTGGCGGAAAGGTTCGGACGCGCAGGCCATTTCCCCGACGATGCCGCTGACGCAGGCTGATCACGCCGGCGACGCCGTTCATGCCTTCTTTGAAAACCTGCTGCCTGAAGGGCAGGTACGCAAGTTCTTGCAACTTAGCCGCCACGCGACGACGGTATTCGGGCTGCTGCGCAGCGTGGGCGGCGACACGGCCAGCGGGCTGACGATATTGCCGCAAGGTGAAAAGCCCGCGCCCGCGCATTATCGGCCCACGACCTGGCAAGCCATTGCCGAACGCTTGAAGCACGGCGCGGTGCCCGCGCTGGTAGCCGAGAGCGACGAGGGCGCGCGAATATCCCTGGCAGGCGCGCAAGACAAGCTATTGCTGTCGGTGTTGCCGGACGGCTCGCCCGCGATGCCCGAAGGCTCGGCGCCGTCATCGCATATCTTGAAGCCCGACATTCGTGGCCTGAAAGGGGTGTGGGCGTCGGCATTGAACGAAACCCTGGTGATGCAATTGGCGGCGCAGCTTGGCTTGGGTGTGGCGGACGCGCACTATCAACGCGACACCCACGCCTGCCTGATCAAGCGCTATGACCGCTTGGACGATGGTCAAGGCGGCTTGCTGCGCTTGCATCAGTTGGACCTGTGCCAATTGGCGGGCACGCCGTCGGACGTGAAGTACGAAGCGGACGGAGGCCCCACGTTGGCGGATTGCCGCCATTTGCTGGCCGGCATGGGCGTGGGCGCGGGCGACCATAAGCGATTCTTGCAATGGGTGATTTTCAATCTCTATGTGGGCAACAACGACAGCCACGCCAAGAACCTGTCCGTGCTTCAGTCGCCGAACGGGCAATACCGGCTGGCACCGTTCTATGACCTGATGTGTACCGCGATGTACCCGGGGCTTTCCCGCCGCTTTGCGTTTTCCGTGGGCGGCGTGATGACCCCGGGCAGCATCGGACGCGAACAGATCGAGGCCATGGCCACGGACCTGGGCTTTCACCCGCGCTACGGCGTGACGGTGGCGCGGTCGTTGATGACCGCGTTGCCCGAGGCACTGGAGGCTGTGCAGGCGAGCCTGTTTGCGCAGTCCGCCGCCGGGTCCGAACGTACGTTGATCGAACGCCTGGGCAATTGGATCAAGACGAACGCACGCCGGCACGCCCAGCGCTGGGAATAAGCACCGCATCCAAGGCCAGCACCCCCTGCCCATCCGGCAGCGCCAACAACGGGTTGATCTCCACGGAACTGAAATCTTCCCGGCGCGCATCCGCGAAACGCGACAGCGCCACCAAGGCATCCGCTAGCGCATGGATGTCGCAAGGCGGTGCGCCGCGTGCGCCTTGCAGGAGCGCGTAGCCCTTGATTTCGCGGATCATCGACAAAGCCTGGGCATGGTCAAAGGGCGCCAGGCGGAAGCTGACGTCTTTCAGTACTTCGACGAAGACACCGCCCAGGCCGAACATGACGACGGGGCCGAAGACCGGGTCGCTGTGCATGCCCACGATGCACTCCACGCCTTTGGGCGCCATGGGCGCGACCAGCACGCCGTCGATGCGGGCAGTGGGGCAGTGCGTGCGTACGCTGTCCAGGATTGCGGCGTGGCCGTGGCGCACGGCGTCTTCGCCCGACAGGTTCAGCTTCACGCCGCCTACATCGCTTTTGTGCAGGATGTCGGGCGACACCACTTTCAAGACCACGGGGCCGGCCGCGCGGGCAGCGGCGGCCACGGCGGAGTCGGCGTCGGTGGCAAGCGTGCAGTCGGGCACGGGCAGGCCGGCTGGGCGCAGGACGTCCCTCGCCTGCACTTCGTTGTAGGTGTCGCGCAGCGGCTCGGTGCTTGCTGCAACTGGCGGCATTGAGGTGTGGGCGGAGGCATCCGACGCGGCCTTGGAGATGCCATTTGTGCTGCCATTCGATACAGCATTCGACGCGGTATCCGACGTAACCCCCGACGCCGCAGCCAAGCCCGCCACCGCGCCTATCGTCCGTATCGCGGCACTAGGATCTTCGAATACCAGCGTGCCCAGCCGTTCAAGCTCGCGGCGGCGCTCAGGCGGGAACAGCGCGCAGAAGGCCAGTGGCACGTCGGGGTGGCGGGCGCGCATCTCGCGGGCAAAGGTCTCGAAGGTGGGCCACAAGGCTTCCGACGATCCGGCGGCGGCCAGGAAGACCGCCAGCGCATCGTAGCGGCCGTCGGCCAGCATGTCGTCGGCGGTGGCCAGCAGCAGGCCGGGTTCGGACACCACCTGGCCGGTGACGTCGACCGGGTTGCGCGGGCCGGCGAAGGGCACGCGTTCCAGCAGCCGGGCCTGCGCGGCCGCGTCGGGTTCGGGTAGCGACAGGCCGGCTTCCTCGGCCTCGTCCGCCATCAAGGCGCCAACGCCGCCGGATATCGTGAAGATGCCCAGGCGCTTGCCTTTGGGGCGTTGCTGCCAGGTGTCCAGCGCATAGCCCAGGTTGAAGAAGTCTTCGATGCTGCGCGCGCGCAGCGCGCCGTATTGGCGAAACAGCGCGTCGTAGACGGCGTCATCGCCCGCCAGCGCGGCGGTGTGTGACGCAGCGGCCTGCGCGCCGGCCTGGGTGCGGCCGATCTTGGTGACGACCACGGGCTTGCCGGCGTCGCGCGCGGCGGCCAGTGCGCCGCGCAGCTTGGCGCCGTCGCGGCAGCCTTCCATGTAGGCCATGATGACCCGCGTGTCGGCGTCCTGCGCCAGCCAGTTGATGCAGTCGGCCACGTCGATGTCGGCTTCGTTGCCGGTGCTGATCCAGTGCGACAGGCCGAGTCCGCGTTCGCGCGCCATGCAATAGGCATAGGCGCCGCAC
>NZ_JBLVOL010000008.1:46030-62229 GCF_053543755.1 Achromobacter semiaridum
GCGCCGAACCCGCCGCTTTGCGACACCATGCCGATGCCGCCCAACGCCACGGCGCCGTTGGCGGGCGCGGGCGAGAACGTGGCGTAGACCTTGTGGCGCACGTTCATGTAGCCCAGGCAGTTGGGTCCCAGCAGGCGGATGCCGCGCTCGCGCGCGATGGCGCATAGCGCCTCTTGCATGGCGACGCCTTCCGCGCCCGTTTCCGAAAAGCCTGACGTAAATACGACCGCGCCGCCAACCTGACCAGGGCGCGCGCTTTGTAGCGCCTGGGCGGCATGCGCGGCGGGCACGGCCAGGATGACCAGGTCCACGTCGGTATCCAGCGCGGCCAGGTCGGGCGCGGCGGGCAAGCCCTGGATGCTATCGGCGCGCGGGTTGATGGGCAGGATGCGGCCGTCGTAACCATGTTGGCGCAGCAGGCTGACCGGCATGGCGCCGATCTTGCCGGGGGTGGCGGACGCGCCCACGATGGCGATGCTGCGCGGGGTGAACAGGCGGGACAGGGTGGGGTCGGAATGCGTAGTCATGATTTGCGGGCGAGTAGGTTCAGGAAAAGCGCACGACGCTGCGGCCGGTGCTGCCGCGTTCGAGCATGGCGGCCAGCGCTTGCGGCAAGTCCTGGGGGGTGATGACGCGCGCGGCAAGGTCCAGGCGCTGAGGGCGGTAGTCGGAGGCCAGCCGTTGCCATAGCGCGCGGCGCAGCGGCATGGGGCTGTTGGCGTTGATGCCCAGCAGCTTCACGCCGCGCAAGATGAAGGGGATGACGGACGTGGGCAGCTCCGCGCCGCCCGCGTTGCCAAACGCGGCCACCACGCCGTCGGGGCGCACGCTGGCCAGCGCGTGGGCCAGCAAGGGGCCGCCCACGGAATCAATGACGCCGGCCCAGCGCGCGCTCATCAAGGGTTTGATGGGGGCGGACAGGTCGGGCGGGGCCATGACCTCGGCGGCGCCCAGCGACCGCAGGTAGTCGGCGGCATCCGCCTTGCCGGACATGGCGCAGACGCGATACCCGCGTTGGCTGAGGATGTCGATGGCGATACCCGCCACGCCGCCGGTGGCGCCGGTGACCAGCACTTCGCCTTGGTCAGGCGCCAGGCCGCAGTGTTCCATCCAGTGCAGGGACAGCGCGGCGGTGAACCCGGCGGCGCCCAGCACGGCGGCATCGCGCAGTGTGATGCCGGCGGGCAAGGGCAGCACCCAGTCATGCGGCACGCGCGCGTATTCCGCATAGCCGCCGTCGCAGTCCACGCCGATGCCAAAGCCATGCACGACAACTTCCTGACCGGGAGCAAGCGCGGGGTCGGTGGAGTGGACCACGGTGCCGCTCAGGTCGATGCCGCCGATGCGGGGGTACTGGCGCACGACGTTGCCACGTCCGGCCTGCGCCAGCGCGTCCTTGTAGTTCAGGCCGGCGTAGGCCACCTTGATCAGCGTATCGCCGGGGGACAAGTCATCTTCCGACAAGGTGTCGAAGCGTCCTTGCGGGGGCGCGCCGTCGGCGCCGCCATGCAGTCGGTAGGCCTGGATGGTGGGGATGGGCATGCGGGTCTCCTGGGATGGGTCAGCCGCGCGCCAAGAGGCGGCGCGCAAGGCTGGCGCGGTGCAATTCGTTGGCGCCGTCGTAGATGCGGAAGGGGCGCATTTCTTGCCAGATCATTGCCACGGGGGTGTCGTCGGACAGGCCCGATGCGCCCATCATTTGCACGGCGCGGTCGGCCACGCGGTTGACGGCTTCGGATACGAATACCTTGGTCATGGCGCTGTGCTGCTTGACGGACAAGCCCGCGTCCATGCGGCCCGCGCAATCCAGCGTCATCAAGCGGCTGGCGTGCAGGTCGATGTGTGAATCGGCCACCATGGCCTGGATCTGTTGCAGATCGGCCAGGCGCGATCCAAAAGAATCGCGCGTGTTGACGTAGGCTTGCGCGGTTTCCAGGGCGCGGCGGGCGCGGCCGATGTAGCGCATGCAGTGCGACAGGCGCGCGGGCTCCAGCCGCAGTTGCGCGTATTCCAGGCCACGGCCGGGTTCGCCCAGCACGGCGTCGTCGCCGACCTCGCAGCCGTTCAATTCAATTTCCGCATGGCCGCCGATCTGGTAGCCGGTGACCATGCCGATGTCGCGCACCACGCGGTATCCCGGCGTGTCGGCGGGCACGACGAAGAGCGTGGCGCCGGCATCGGCCTGCGCCAGCACCAGCGCAAAGTCCGCGCCGACGCCGCCGCTGATGAATTGCTTGTGCCCGTTCAACACCCAGCCTTGTCCGCGCCGGGTTGCGCGGGTGCGCAGCATGGATGGGTCGGACCCCGCGCCCGGCGCGGGTTCGGTCATGGCGAAGCAGGCGCGCTGTTCCGCGCGGATCAGGGGCAGCAGAAAGCGCTCGCGTTGGGCGGGGGTGCCCAGCCGCAGCAATGTCAGCATGTTGGGCTGGTCGGGCGCGGCGCAGTTCAAGGCGGCCGGTCCGAGAAAACCGCGTCCGGCCGCTTCCAACACCTGCGCCAGCGCGCGCCAACCCAGGCCCAGCCCCCCAAGTTCCACCGGCAGTTGCGGCGCGTACAGGCCGGCGTCCCGGGCTTGCACGCGCAAGCGCGCTACACATGCGTCCAAGGCCGCCACGTTGCGGGCAATGGCGGGCGATTCCTCGGGAATGGCGATCTCATCGACAAAGCGGCGGACCCGTTCGCACAGGTCTTCGATGGCGGCGTCGCCGGTGGGCTGGGCGGGCATGGTGGTCTCTTTTTAGAGGTTTACTGGATGCGGGTGCCGGTGGACTTCACCAGCTTGCTCCACCACAAGGTCTCGTCGGCGATCTGCTTGGCGAATTCAGCGGGGGTGTTGACCAGCGGCTCGGCGCCCAATTCCTGGAAACGGGCGCGCAACACGGGGTCTTGCAAGGCCTTGGCCGCGGCGGCGTGCAAGCGGTCCACCACGGCGGGCGGCGTGTTGGCGGGCGACATCAACCCTTTCCAGGCCATGACCTCAAAGCCCGGCATGCCGGCTTCGCTGAAGGTGGGGATGCCTGGCGAGGCGGTCGCGCGCGCATCGCTGGGCACGGCCAGCGCCCGCAGGTTGCCCGCTTTCACTTGCGGCAGCAGCGCGGGCATGTTGTCGATCATGAAATCAATATGGCCGGCGACCAGGTCGGTGATGGCGGGGCCGCTGCCTTTGTAGGGCACGTGTTCGGCTTGCAGCCCGGCCTTTTGCTTGAGCAGTTCGCCGGCCAGTTGCGCGGGCGAGCCATTGCCGGGCGAACCGAACGACAGCTTGCCGGGGTTATTGCGCGCGTACGTCAGGAATTCCTCCAGCGTTTTCACGGGCATGGACTTGGTCACCACCATCAGATTGTGTTCGCGTTCCAGGCAGGTGATGGCGGTCAGGTCCCGGGCGGGGTCGAACGGCATGTTGGCGTACAGGCTGGGGTTGATGACGGTGGGGCCGGCCGCCGCCAGCAGCAGCGTGTAGCCGTCCGGCGCGGCGCGCGCCACGAAGTCCCCGCCGATATTGCCGCCGGCGCCCGGCTTGTTTTCCACGATGACCGGCTGGCCCAGGATGGGGTGCAGCGCTTCGGCCAGCAGGCGGCCCAGGATGTCGGTGGATCCGCCGGGGGCGAACGGGATGATCAGCCGGATCGGCTTGTCGGGGTAGGCGGCGGCCGCTTGGGGCGGCAGGGCCGCGCAGGTGAATGCGGCGGCGATGGCGCCGATCCACTTCGGCAGGTGCTTGTGCAGCATGTCAGTCTCCTTGGGGTTGTGGGCCGCGCGCTTCTTGTGGCGGCGGTCCCGAAAACGCTCGGACCTAACGGCCGGGCGTGTAGCCGGCCTGCGCCAGCGTGTGCCGCGCGATGGTCAGTTGATGGATCTGGCTGGTGCCTTCGTACAGGCGAAACAGCCGCACGTCGCGGTAGAAGCGTTCAATGCCCTGGTCCGCGATGTAGCCGTAGCCGCCATGCATCTGCACGCAGCGGTCTGCCACGCGGCCGCACATTTCCGACGCGAAGTATTTGCAGATCGACGCGTTCATGGTCACGTCCTGGCCGGCGTCGCGTTCGCGCGCGGTTTGCAGCACCAGCGCCAGCGCCGCCTGGATGTCGGTCTGGCAGTCGGCGATCATGGCCTGGATCAGCTGGAAGTCCATCAGCGCTTTGCCGAACTGCTGGCGTTCGGCCACGAAGCGCAGGGTGTCGTCCAGCATGCGAATCGCCGGGCCGATGCACAAGGCAGCCAGGTGAATGCGCTGCTTGTTCAGCACCTTCATGGCGGTCTTGAAACCCATGCCTTCCTGGCCGCCGATCAGGTTGGCGGCGGGCACGCGGCAATCCTCAAAGTGGACGGTGGACACGGGCGAACCGGCCTGGCCCATCTTGTCGTAGGGCTGGCCGGTGGATAAACCCGGCGTGCCGCGTTCCACGATGAAGGCCGATATGCCCTTGGCGCCCGGCGCGTCGGGGGCGGTGCGCGCCATGACGGTGAACAGGCCGGCAAGCGGGGCGTTGGTGATGAAGCACTTTTCGCCATTCAGCACATAGCTGTCGCCGTCGCGCACGGCGGTGGTGCGCAAGGCGGTGGCGTCCGACCCGGCTTGCGGCTCGGTCAGCGCGAAGCAGCCGGTCAATTCACCGGACGCCAGGCGGGGCAAGTAATGGTCTTTCTGCTGCGCGGTGCCGTCGGCCACCAGGGCTTCGGAACCGATGCCGGTGTTGGTGCCCACGCGCGCCCGAAACGCCACGGAACATTGCGACAGCTCAATCGCCGCGCGGATCAGTTCTTCGGTGCTCATGCCCGCGCCGCCATAGGCTTCCGGGATGGAATAGCCGAACATGCCTTGGTCGGCCATGGCCCGCACCAGGTCGTCGGGCACTGCATCCAGGCGCGCCACTTCGGCTTCGCGCGGAACCAGTTGCTGGCGGACGAAGCGCCGCAGCGATTCGATGAAGGCGGGAAAGCCGTCAGGGTCCCTGATCATGGGTTGTCTCCGATTTTCTAATTAGCTGGCCTGGCGGGCGGACGAATCCGCGCCGGACAACATGGAACCCAGGCTAGCAAAGCAAAGCGAAATGCGAGACAAGTGTTTTGCTATCTTGAACGCCTATTGCTCGATATGGGCCGCGCTTGCTCTATCATCGGCATCAACATTTCTCGCTTTTTCGCTTTTACTGCGCGCCTTTCATTTCTCGCCTTTCACGTTCCGCCTGTCACTATTCAGCGCGGAATCTCCACCCGGATTGCGACCATGACCACGCTCTTGGGCGGCCGCCACCCCGACCCTGATTTCGCCACCACGCTGGCCCACGGCCTGGCCGTGTTGCAGACCTTTCGCCATGGCGAACCCGCGCTCAGCAACCGCGAGCTGGCTGAGCGCACCGGCCTGTCCAAAGCCACGATTTCGCGGCTGACCTATACGCTGGTCCAGCGTGGCCTGTTGCGCTATGACGCCAGCCTGCGCCGCTACCGGCTGGGCACGGCGCTGTTGTCGTTGAGCTATCCCTTGCTGGCCAGCATCAAGCTGCGGCAGATGGCGCGTCCGCTGATGACGCGGCTGGCCAACGCGGCGGGCGGGTCGGCGTCATTAGGCATGCATCACGGCACGCACATGGTCTATGTGGAAACGTGTCGGGGCCATGACGCCGTGGCGTTTCGGCCGGACATCGGCGCCATGCTGCCATTGCTGGCGTCCGCAATGGGCCGCGCGTGGCTGGCGCAGGCGGACCCGGCCGAGGCGCAAGCGCTGTTGCATCAGCTGCGCGAACAAGACCCCGCTGCGTGGCAACGGCATGCACCCGGCTGGGAAGAGGCGCAGCGGGATTACGCCGCGCATGGCTATTGCGTGGCCGAGGGTGAGTGGCACGCGGACGTGCACGCGGTAGCGGTGCCGATGCGGCGCCGGGTGGATGGCCAGGTATTCGTTTTCAATTGCGGGGTTCCCACGCGGCGATTGCGCGCGGGCGATCTGCGGCGGCGCATCGCACCCCGTTTGCTGACGCTGGTGGCGCGCGTGGAAAAAATGCTGGAGCATTCGGATGCCGGTTGAACTTGACGGTGGCCACGAGCCCCGCCGTGACCGCAAGCGCGACCCCCATGGGGACGGCGGCCAACATCAGGACGGCCCCCAACATCGGGACGGCTCCGCACATCGGGACGGCAGCCAACACCGGGACGGCGGCGACCCTACCCGCGACCGCGACTTCGCCACCACGCTGGCGCACGGCATCGATATCCTGGGCTGCTTTCGGGCGGACCGGCCCGAGCTGGCCAACAAGGACTTCGCGCAGCAGACGGGCCTGTCGAAAAGCGCCGTGGCGCGCTTGACGCATACGCTGGTGGAACTGGGCTTCTTGCAACGCGTGGGGGCGCCCGCGCGCTACCGGGTGGGCGCGGCGGTGCTGGCGCTGAGCTACCCCTTGCTGGCCAGCATGCAGATTCGCCAGCTGGCGCGGCCGCTGATGAAGCAGCTGGCCGACCACGCACGCGGCGCGGTGTCGCTGGTGGTGCGCGACCGGCTGCAAATGGTGTACGTGGAAACCGCCCGTTCGAACGACGCCTTGCAGACCCGACCGGATATCGGCGCGTCGCTGCCGCTGCTGTCCAGCGCGGCCGGCAAGGCCTGGTTGTGCCGCGTGCCGGATGCCGAGCGCGCGGTGGTGCTGAACCAGTTGCGCGTGGCCGACGCGCGCCATTACGCCGAGCACTTCCCCAGCCTGGCGGCGGCATCGCGCGACCTGGAACGCAAGGGATATTGCGGCAACAACGTGCAGTGGCGCCCCGACGCGTATGGTTTTGCGGCCCCGTTATGGCGGCCGTATCAGTCGCTGACCTACGTCTTTAACTGTGGCGTGCCTTCCGGGGACGGACCGTTTCGCGAGCGCGCGGCGGATATCGGCCCTCGACTGGTGGCGCTGGCGCGCGAGACGGAGCGCCTGTTGGGGCTGACCTAGCGCGGGGGCTGGGCATCCCTGAACCCAACCCCGGATCGATTCGTGACCCCAAGTCAAAAGTGTTTGCCCGCCAGACGGCTTTTTCCGCAAGGATGGCGCCGTCATACTGCACGCCTGTCTTTCCGACGTGCTCCAAGGAATTCGCATGAACCCGCAAGATAATCCGCCGGTGAAGTCCGGCTTGCCGCTGTTGGCGCTGGCCGTCGGTGCATTCGGCATCGGCGTGACCGAGTTTTCTCCCATGGGCCTGTTGCCCGTTATTGCCGAGGGCGTGAACGTCTCCATTCCCAGCGCAGGCATGCTGATCAGCGCCTACGCCATCGGCGTGATGGTGGGCGCACCGCTGATGACGCTGGTGTTTTCGCGCTGGTCGCGGCGCAAGGCGCTGATTCTGTTGATGTTGATCTTCACCATCGGCAACGTGCTGTCGGCCCTGTCGCCCAATTACACGACGCTGCTGCTGGCGCGGCTGGTCACCAGCCTGAACCACGGCGCGTTCTTTGGGCTGGGCTCGCTGGTGGCCGCCAGCGTGGTGCCGCGCCACAAGCAGGCCAGCGCGGTGGCCACCATGTTCATGGGGCTGACGATCGCCAACGTGGGCGGTGTGCCGGCCGCGACGTGGCTGGGGCAGGTGATTGGCTGGCGCATGTCGTTTGCCGCCACCGCCGTGCTTGGCTTGATCGCGATGTTGTCGTTGTGGTTCGCGTTGCCCGCGGGCGAAGCCGGACGCCGCCCCGACGTGCGCCATGAACTGGCCGTGCTGAAAAGCCCCGTCGTGCTGTTGGCGCTGCTGACCACGGTGGTGGGCGCGGGGGCGATGTTCACGCTGTACACCTACATTGCGCCCACGCTGGCCGAGATCACCGGCGCGTCGCCCGGCTTCATTACCGGCATGCTGGTGTTGATTGGCCTGGGCTTCACGCTGGGCAACGGCCTGGGTGGCCGCATGGCCGACCGTTCGCTGGACGGCACGCTGATCACGTTCCTGGTGATCGTCATCATCGACCTGCTGGCGTTCCCGTGGATCGCTTCCACCCAGATCGGCGCGGCGATTTCCCTGCTGATCTTCGGCATCGCCACCTTTGCCGTGGTGCCGCCTTTGCAGATGGGCGTGATGCGCGCGGCGACGGCGGCCCCCGGGCTGGCGTCTTCGGTGAATGTGGGTGCGTTCAACCTGGGCAACGCGGTCGGCGCGGCTGCCGGCGGCGCGGTGATCTCGGCCGGGCTGGGCTACGCGGCGGTACCCATCGCCGGCGCCGTCATCGCCGTGGCCGGGTTGGCGCTGGTGCTGGTGCAGCGGGCAGGCAACGTGCGCCGCCGCAAGCTGGCGATGCAGGGCTGCTGAGGGGCGCGTTGAGCACTAGCTGGGCGGGTTTGGGCGTTGTCGCCCAACCCGCCCATTAACGTTATCTGGCGCCCGCGGGTGTCAGCGGTTGCACCGCCAGCCGCAGGCCCAGGGCTTTCAGGATTGCCGTCAGGCTGCTCAGCGCGGGGTTGCCCTTGGGTGACAGCGTGCGGTAGAGCTGGGTGGGATTCAGGTGCGCCTGCGCCGCCACGGTCTGTACGCCACCAAAAGCCTGCGTCAGTTGCCGCAGCGCGATCAAGAGCTCAGCCTGGGTTCCGTCTTCCAGCACGCTGTTGATTAGGTCAACAGCCAATGCGGGGTCATCACGGTACAGCTCGGCCATCGCTTCATCATGGGGTCTGCTTTTCATGGTGTTCTCTGGTTCCAATGTTGCCAAGCGCGTACCGCGCGCTCGATGTCGTCAGTTTGCGAACGTTTGTCGCCGCCGGAAAGCAACAGCACCACACGCCGTCCGGCTAGCCCGTAATACACGCGATACCCCGGGCCGATATCTATTCGTAGTTCCCAGACTCCTTCGCGGCAGAACTTGTGATCGCCGAAGTTGCCTTGGTGGATGCGAAAGACTCGGCGGATGATCGCCACTCTTGCGCGGTTGTCACGCAGGCTTTTCAACCACGCCACATAAAGGTCGACCCCGGCATCGGCGGTCACGTAGTGTTCAATTTCAAACATGGCCATATTCGTTTATCGACGAAAATTAGTCAAGTTGCTTATCCGTGCCGTCTCGTCATCGGCGGATGTGACTCACATGGCGTGATGGTCCTTGATCCGCTGCAAAAGGGAAAACGTGGAAGTGACGTTTTTAGCCCTTGCTCTGTGCTCTCGGGCTGCATATCGCGCACAAAAAAAGGGTGCCGTTCGTCCGGCACCCTTCATCTCACCAACACACATCAATCACGCTTCTATCCGTTCCACCTTGCCGACCAGCAGGATGTACGACAGCGCGCCCAGCAGGGCCAGCGACGATACATAGACGATGGCGGGGGCGAAGTTGTCTTTGGACACCAGGAAGCCGATGACGATGGGTGTGCAGATGGACGACAGGTTGCCCACGAAATTGAACACGCCGCCCGTCAGGCCCAGGAGCCGCACCGGCGCCAGCGTTGACACCAGCGACCACGTGATCGATGCCAGGCCGTTGCCGAAGAAGGCCAGCGCCAGGAAGAAGATGACCCAGGGCGTGGAATCGGTGAAGTTGGCGCCGATCATCGACGTGGAAATCAGCAGGCCCAGGATGATGGGCAGCTTGCGCGCCAGGCCCACGGTGGCGCCGCGTCGCACCAGGAAGTCGGACAGCACGCCTGAGCACAACACGCCCACGAACGCGGCCAGGAAGGGCACGGATGCCAGGAAGCCCGACTTGATGAAGTCCATGCCGCGGTACTTCACCAGGTAAGTCGGAAACCACGTCAGGAAGAACCACAGCGTGGACGTCAGGCAGAACTGGCCCAGGTACACGCCCCACAGCTTGCGCTTGGACATGACCAGGCCCAGGTCGTTCCAGTTGAACGGCGCCTTTTTGGCGCGCGCGTTGCGGTCCAGGTCGACCACGCCGCCGCCTTGCTGGATCAATTCGATTTCGGCGGCGTTGGCGCCCTTGAACTGGCGCGGTTCGCGATAGACCAGGTACCACAGCACGCCCCACACGATGCCCAGCAAACCGGTGCTGACAAACACCATGTGCCAGCCGTAATGGTGTTGCAACCAGGCCAGCACGGGCGTTAGGAAGGCCAGGCCCACGAATTGGCCCGACGTGTAGAAGCCGATGGCGGTGGCGCGTTCCTTTTCCGGAAACCAGGTGGTGACGACACGGTTGTTGATGGGGTAGGCGGGCGCCTCCAGCGCTCCCACCGCCAAGCGCAACACGAACAGAATGATGAAGCTGCTGGCAAAGCCCATGAAGAAGGTCGCTGCCGACCACAGGATCAGCGCGGCCGCGTACAGCACGCGGGGCGATACGCGGTCCACCAGCCAGCCGCCGGGGATCTGCATCGCGGCGTAGGTCCAGCCGAAGGCGGACAAAATCAGCCCTTCGTGCCAGGTGTCCAGGCCAAACTCATCTTTCAGCGCGGGCGCGGCGATGGACAGGTTGCTGCGGTCCAGGTAGTTGATGACGACGGTGATAAACAACATCACCATGATGATGTATCGGCTGCGCGTGGGGCGCTGGGCGCCTTGCAGGCCGGTATGGGTGGCGGTCGACACGGATTGTCTCCTCGTGCGCCCTTCAAGGGGCGGGGGCCATCGGCTTGGATGCCTTTGGGTTATCGATATAGGGAAAAAAACGCGGCGCTCGTGACAAAGCCAGGAGTCGCCGCGCGGCGGTCAGTCAGAGCGGGCGCGCCCGCCTTACCATTCGGCGAAGCTGCCGTCGGCGTGACGCCAGATCGGGTTGCGCCAGCGGTGGCCCACGGCGGCGCGTTCCTTCACGTATTCCTCATTGACCTCGATGCCCAGGCCCGGGCCTTGCGGAATGGCGACCATGCCGTCTTCGTACTTGAAGACTTCGCGGTTGCTGACGTAGTCAAGCAGGTCGTTGGCGGCGTTGTAGTGGATCCCCAGGCTTTGTTCCTGGATGAAGGCGTTGTAGCAACCCGCATCGATCTGCAAGCAGGTGGCCAGCGCGATGGGACCCAGCGGGCAATGCAGCGCCAGCGCCACGTCATAGGCCTCGGCCATCGCCGCGATCTTGCGCGTTTCGGTGATGCCGCCCGCGTGGGACGGGTCGGGCTGGATGATGTCCACATAGCCTTCGGACAGCACACGCTTGAAGTCCCAGCGCGAGAACAGGCGTTCGCCCAGCGCGATGGGGGTGGACGTCAGCGGCGCCAGTTCCTTCAAGGCCTCGTAGTGTTCGCTCAAGACGGGTTCTTCGATGAACATCAGCTTGAACGGGTCCAGCTCTTTCATCAGGACCTTGGCCATGGGCTTGTGCACGCGGCCGTGGAAGTCCACGCCGATACCCACGTTGGGGCCGACGGCATCGCGCACGGCGGCCACGTTCTCCAGGCACTTTTCAACCTTGTCGAACGAATCGATGTATTGCAGTTCTTCCGTGCCGTTCATCTTCACGGCGGTAAAGCCGCGGTCCACGGCGCTTTTGGCGGCGGCGGCGGTGTCGGCAGGGCGGTCGCCGCCGATCCACGAATACACGCGGATGCGGTCGCGCACGTTGCCGCCCAACAGTTGCGACACCGGCACGCCCAAATGCTTGCCCTTGATGTCCCACAGCGCCTGGTCGATGCCGGCCAGCGCGCTCATGTGGATGGCGCCGCCGCGATAAAAGCCGCCCCGGTACAGCACCGTCCAGTGGTCCTCGATGTTGCGCGGGTCTTTGCCGATCAGGTAGTCGGACAGTTCTTCAACGGCGGCGGCCACCGAATGCGCGCGGCCTTCCACGACGGGTTCGCCCCAGCCGACGATGCCTTCGTCCGTCTCGATTTTCAGGAAGCACCACCGGGGCGGCACGATGTAGGTGGTTAGCTTGGTGATCTTCATGCTTGGGTCTCCTGGGCGGAATAGGCGCGTTGCCAGGCGGCGGCGAATGCGCGCGCGTTCTGGCCGACTTCGGTGGCCGTCAGGCCGGGTTTGTACAAAGCGGAGCCCAGGCCGAAGCCGCTGGCCCCCGCCCGGGCAAAGTCGGAAAGGTTGTCGGGCGTAATGCCGCCCACGGGCACCAGCGCGATCGGCGCGCGCATCACGGCGCGCCATGCGCGCAGCACGTTGGGGCCCAGCTGTTCGGCGGGAAACATCTTCAGCACGTCGGCGCCCGCTGCCAGCGCGGCGAATGCCTCGGTGGGCGTGGCAACGCCGGGGCAGGACGCCATGCCCAGTTTCTTGGCCGCGCGGATGACGGCGGCGTCGCTGTGCGGCATGACGATCAGTTCGCCGCCCGCGTCCTGTACGCGCGCGCAGTCGTCGGGGTCCAGCACGGTGCCGGCGCCGATCAGGCAATCGGTGGGCAGCGCGGCGCGCATGGCGCGGATGCTGGCCAAGGGGTCTGGCGAATTCAGCGGTACTTCGATCAGGCGAAAGCCCGCCGCGTACAGTTCATTGCCGATGTCTTCCGCTTCCTGCGGCTGAATGCCGCGCAAGATGGCGATCAGGCCGCAGTGGGCCATGGCGGTTTGCAGTCCGGTGTGGTTCATGGGGGGTTCCTAGACGGATGCCGAAGGGGTGGGGGTGGCGTGGCGCTGTCCGGCCGCGCCCGGTTCGGCCTTGACCAGCCCGGCGCAGACGGCCAGGTGCCACAAGCCGCGTTCGGTGGCGTTCCGCGCTTGTTCGGGCGTACCCAGGCCGTAGTGCTGCATGGCCAGGATGTAGCGCTCACACAGCGCCGGGTCGCCGCAAAGCACGATGCGGGGCAGCTCGCCTTGCTGGTGCAGCATCTGGGCCAGCGCGGCGATTTCGTGGCCGATCAGCAGGCCGGACAGATAGTCGGCTTGAGACGTGGCCGCCAGTTCGCCGGTCAGGCCCAGCGCGCGCGTGCTGAAAATGGTGGACAACACGCCGGCGCGGCCGACCGGGGCGCCGGCCACCTTCACGCCCCGTTCAAAGGCGGCCATGTCGGCGGCGGGCGCATCGCTCATCGTGCGGCCCAGGATGGTGTGGCCGCGCAGCGCGGCGTAGACCTCGCCGGTCATGAAGGTGTCGAAGTGGGTGACGCGGCCGCGGCGGGCGGTGACCCATTTGGAATGCGTGCCGGGCAGGCCGATCAACACGCTGTCTGCCGGGTCCGCGCTGGATTCCTGGGCCTGGTCGAACATCACACCGAAGACCTGCGTTTCTTCTCCGCGCATCACGTTGGGCAGGCCGTGGCGCTGGATCAGGCCGGGCACGATGTGCACTGGCGTGGCGTCGGGGCCGGCGCTGGTGCGTTCCACCACCGTCAGCAAGGTGCCAATGCGCTCAAGGTCGACGGGCACGTCCAGGTAGGCCGCCTCACGCCAGCCTTGCGCGCTGCCGACCATGCCGCAGGCGATGACCGGCAAGGTCGGTTCCGCGCGCAGCCAGTCGCCGCAAGCCTGGTCGAACGCCAGGTCGAAACCGGACAGGGCGGTGCTGGCCGCGCCATCCTGCAAGGGTTGCGGCAGGCGCATGATGCCCCAGGGCAGATGCCGCGCGTCCAGCGTGCGGCCCGTGCCGTCCAGCCGATACGCGCGTAGCGAAGAGGTGCCCCAGTCCAGCGCGATAAGCGCCGCGCGGGCGGGCGTTGCGGGTGTCATCTGATGTGTCTCATCGTGGGCTGCCCTGCCTGCTGCGCCCGCCCGGCGCCGGAAATGCGCGAGACGGGTGCGGCTGGGAAGCCTTGTTGTGTCGGTGCGCACCGGGCTTGTGCAAAGCGCGGCGCGCGTCGGAAAAAATTCTAGATCAGAGCTTGAAAAATCTCAAAATATAGAATTAAATCCCACATACAGGGAATACGGGCGTGGCAAAGTGCATCGGCTTGGCCGGTCCGCGAAGGGAACTGCCCTGGTACCGCGTCCCGCCCTGACCCCGCCATCCCAGGTATGCTTGCCCCGTTTCTGCTGTTGCATCCACGTTTCATGACCTTCCCCTTGACCGCAAATCCCATTCCCACCCTGGACCCCGACGCCGCCGCGCCCGCCGGCACGCAGACCTTGATGCGCGGCTTGGCCGTCGTGCAGGCGGTGGCCGACGGCGCGCGTGACCTGAAGGAAATCTGCGCCCGCATCGGCGTGGCGCGCAGCACCACGCACCGGCTTGCCAGCTGTCTGGTGCAAGAGCGCTATTTGCGTGCCTTGCCGGGGGTGGGTTATGTGCTGGGGCCCAAGCTGATCGAACTGGGCTTTCAGGCGCGTGAGGCGTTTCCCATGGCGACGCTGGCGCGGCCCTACCTGGATGCGTTGGCCGTGCAGACGGGCGACACCATACATCTGGCCGTGCGTGACAACGACGAAGTGCTGTACCTGGAAAAAATTCCCGGCAAGAAGGGGCTGGAAATGCGCTCGCGCGTGGGACACCGGATGCCGCTGGCGGCAACGGGCGTGGGCAAGGCGCTGCTGCTGGATACCGAAGAACCGCAATGGAAGGCGCTGCATCGCATCGGCGCGCCGGTGTCCTCGCGCGCACCCGGCGGCCAGCAAAGCTGGGAAGCGTTCCGCGACCGCATGCGTGACTATGCGGCGCAGGGCTATGCGTTTGATCTGGAAGACAACGAGCCGTCGATCCGCTGTGTGGCGGCGCCGGTGCGCGATGCGTCAAGCGGCATCGTGGCGGCGATCAGCGTGTCCAGCACCGTGCCGTATATGTCACTTGAACGCATGCGCGACATGGTGCCCGTGGTGCAGGAAGCCGCTGCCGGCATTTCGGCGGAAATGGGCTGGAAGGTGGACCGCGGCTGACGCGGTCCGGCAAGCTTTATTCCAGCGGAAGCGTCAGCACGCCTTGCGGCGCAGGGCGCATCATCACGCGGCGATACCAGGCGGACAGCGCCGGGGTGTCGGGGCGTTCGATGGGCAGGGCCAGCCAGCGGTGCGCCGAGCTGACCAGTGCAATGTCGCCCATCGTCAGGTGACGGCCCGCAATGAACTCGCGGCCTTGCAACGCCTGGTCCAGGATCTGGGCGCGGACGTTGGAACGCTTGACCGAATTTTCAATTGCGGCGTGGTCGCGCTTGGCTTCCGGCGTGCGAATCAGGCCCAGAAATGCGGGGCCCATCGCGGCTTGCCATTCGGTGGCCTGCCAGTCCATCCAGCGGTCGGCGTCGGCGCGCATGCAGGCGTCTTCCGGCCACAAGGTGCCCACGCCGTAGCGCGCGGCCAGGTAACGCACGATGGCGTTCGATTCCCACAGCACAAAGCCGCCGTCATCGATCACCGGCACGGTGCGGTTCGGGTTCAGCTTGGCGAATTCGGGCGTATCCACCACGCCGAACGGTCCGCCTGCCTGGGTAAAGGTGTGCGGCAGGGCCAGTTCGCGCACGGCCAGCATTACCTTCTGCACGTTGACGGACGTAAGGCGTCCCCAGATCTTCAACATAACCAGTCCTTGAGTAGTGTCAGACGGGCGGCAACTGCCGCCGCGCAAAGCCGCTGTCGCGCGAAAAACGCGTCCAGTTGAAAGCAGGCCCGGGGTCCGTCTTGCGCCCGGGGGCAATGTGTTCGTGACCCCAGGCCGCAGCCAGCGGATAACGCGCGCGCAGTACCGGCGTCAGCTTGCGCAGCGCCAGGTACTGCTCGTCGGCGTACGGCAGGGTGTCCGTGCCTTCGAGCTCAATGCCGATGGAAAAGTCATTGCAGCGTTCGCGCCGGCCAAAGCGCGACACGCCCGCGTGCCACGCGCGTTGGTCGGTGGACACGAACTGCATGATGCGCCCATCGCGTCGAATAAAGAAGTGGGCCGACACGCGCAGGCCGCGCAGGCGTTCCAGCCAGGGGTGCGAGGAATGGTCCAGTGTGTTGGTGAACAGCCCCGCGACTTCCGGGCCGCCGAATTGGCCGGGCGGCAGGCTGATGTTGTGCAACACCAGCAAGGAAACCTGCGCGCCGTCGGGGCGCGCGTCGCGGTTGGGCGAAGGCAGCAGGGTGAGGCCGGCGGCCGGCGCCAGCCAGCCATGTCGATCCAGAAGCAGAGCCATAAGAGAGAACATGCGTGTTGAATCCAACGGGCATTATGCCGTGGTCGCCGCCGCCTCCCAAATTGGCGTTTTTGCCGAGGGGCGTACGTAAAACGCAGCCCCTGCGCCGTCGCGGGCGCCCGGTTTCCGCTTCCCCGCTTCCGGCTTACTTCCTGGCGGGACCCAGCGTGGAATGTTCGGTGCTGCACCAGGTCATGCCGTTCACGAGCACGGCCTCGGACCGGGGCAGGTGGATGCCGCAATGCGCGCAACGCACCATGGATTCGGGGGCGGCCGGCGCGGGCGCCGAGCGTGCCGCCTTGCC
>NZ_JBLVOL010000009.1:0-38355 GCF_053543755.1 Achromobacter semiaridum
GGGCGCTGGCCGCGGCACAGGCCACGGCCGCCGACCTGGCCGGCCAACCGCCGGCCGCATTGCGCCTGACCAAGGCCATGATGAAACGCGCGGATCGATCAGCCATCCAGGAAACGCTGGACTACGAAGCCCAGCAGTTCCGCGCCCGCCTGCAAACCGAAGAGGCGCAGGCGGCGTTCGCGAAGTTCTTCAAGAAATAGCGGACGACGCGCGGGGGATTGCAGGCGGTTGAGTCCACGCCCCCCCGCGCGCCGCATCAAAACGGCGAATCAGGCCGGAAATTGGGTGCCCGACGTTCGCGCAGGGACTGGATGCCTTCCTTGACGTCCGGCCCGCCAAATCCCATGAATTCCAGCGCCAGCGACGTATCGAAGCTGGGGCCGGCCATGCGCAGCCAATTGTTCAGCGAATACTTGGTCCAGCGGATGGCGGTTTGCGATCCGGCGGCCAGCTTGTTGGCCACTTCAAAGGCGCGGGGAATCAAATCGGCTTCATCGACGCACAGCGACACCAGGCCGATGCGTTCGGCTTCTTCGCCCGTCACGGTTTCGCACAGCATCAGGTAGTACTTGGCCTTGGCCATGCCGCACAGCAGCGGCCAGACGATAGCGGCGTGGTCGCCCGCCGTCACGCCCAGGCGGGTGTGGCCATCGATGATGCGGGCGTCGCGCGCGGCAATCGAGATGTCGGCCAGCAGGCCGGCTACCAGCCCCGCCCCCACCGCCGCGCCGTGCATGGCGGACACGATGGGCTTGTTGCAGTTGATGATGTTGTAGACCAAGTCGCGCGCTTCGCGCCAGACGCGGGTGCGCACGTCAAAATCGTCGGCCATCTGCTGCACCAGCTCCAGGTCGCCGCCTCCCGAAAAGCCCTTGCCTTCGCCACGGATCACCACGACTCGGGTGTCGGGGTCGGTGTCGATGTCGCGCCAGATGTCCGCCAGCTCGCGGTGCATGCGGTCATCCGCCGTGGACAGCTTGCCGGGCTGGCCGCCCTTGGCGCCCATGATCAACTCCAGCACGCCACCGGGGTGCCGGCGCAGCTTCAGGGATTCATAGGCTGAATAGTGTTGCAGCGTGATATCGGTCATTGTCTACTCCGGGGTTGTCGGGGGCTGCCGGGCGTACAGGCCGGCATGTTTTTGCGCACTATAGTGGATACACGAACGCCGCCCAGCCGCTTGTCCCCAGGAGCCTCAGCCAATGAACACCCCCGCCCCGACCGCCGGCGCCCCCATTGACCGCGCCAGCCTGCCAGCCCTGTTCGCCCCCCGCGACGCTGACACGCACAAGGGCAGCTTCGGCACGGTCGGCGTGGTGGGCGGCGGCCCCGGAATGACAGGCGCGGCACTGCTCGCCGCCCGCGCCGCCTTGTTGACCGGAGCGGGCAAGGTGCTGGTGGGCTTTGCGCAGGAAGCGTCGCCGCTGGCTTGCGATCCGCAACAGCCGGAATTGATGCTGCGCGATGCCCGCTCGCTGCTGGACACCGATTGGGGCGTGACTACCTGGGTGGCGGGTTGCGGCATCGGGACCGGCGGGCTGGCGGCCAACGCCCTGTCGGAACTGTTCGTGCTACGGCGCCAAACCCCGCTGGTGCTGGACGCCGACGGGCTTAACCTCTTGGCCAGCGGCGGCATCCAGCCCAATTGGGGCGCCGGCCCGGTTGTGCTGACGCCGCATCCTGCCGAAGCCGGCCGCCTGCTGGGCATCCCCGCCGCCCAGGTGCAGGCGGACCGCCCCGGCGCCGCCTGGAAACTGGCACAGCGCTATCAATGCTGGGTGGTGCTGAAAGGCGCGGGCACGGTGGTCTGCCACCCGGCTCGCGGCATCCGGGTCAATACCAGCGGCAATCCCGGTTTGGCCACGGCCGGCACCGGCGACGTTCTGGCAGGAATGCTGGGATCTTTATTGGCACAGACGCTGCCCGAGGATCAAGCCGTGCCCGGCGCCGTCTGGCTGCACGGCGCGGCGGCGGATGCGCTGGTGGCAGCCGGTGTGGGCCCGATCGGCCTGACCGCCTCAGAGCTGCCAAACGCGGCCCGCGCCCTGCGCAATGGCCGCTAAGTCCCCGTCAAATAAACATTTTTACAACATACTAGGGTTTTCCCTAAAACAATCATTGCGCCGCCCCTAGGGTTATCCCTATAATGGTTTTCACCAAGACGAAACGGACTGGAGAAAGACCATGACTGAACTGACCCTGAATAGCACTGCCCGCCTGACCGACGCGCTGGAGCGCGACCTGCTGCGCGGCGCCCTCGAAAATCAACCCAATTCCCACCCGCTGACCAGCCTGAAGAAGGCCGGCCAAGCCGTGATCGCCGCTGTTGCTGGCGTGTTCGCCTTCATCGACGAAGTCAACGAATCGATGAACAAGGCGCGCGCCGCCAGCTCGCGCTTCTCCGGCTCGCAGTGGTAAAAACAGCCGCGCTGGGCTGAAATCGCGACGATCTCCCGCGATTTCGCCCGGCGCGCTGTCGTTGCACGGCCCGCTTGCCAGCCAAGCGCCCCGGCAACGAGTATCTGGCGCCGTCCCTCACAGGCGCCTTCGCGCCGCGCCGGTTCCCGTGATGTACAACGAGAACCCTCGCGGCGCCCTCTTTGGCCCTGCGCCACCCCCCTCTTCTCGGCGTTTTCCCTAGCGCCTGGTTCGCCGTTCTTCATTGACAGCGCGCGAAGCCCCTACCGATAATCGGCCCCTTGCCGTCGTGCCTGGCGCCTTCCCCTTCCCAAAGCATCTCTTGCGGTCGACACGCTGTGTTTGCCCCGGCCTTGGTGGTTGTCGCGCAGGCACGATCCGGTTCGTTATTCCTCCGGAGTTGTCACCATGAAGTTGCGCACCACCCTGGCCCTTGTGGCCGCCGCCATTCCCTTGGCAGCCGCCCAAGCCCAGACGCTGAAGATCGGCCTGTCGGCCGAACCCACTTCGGCGGACCCCCACTATCACAAGATGACGCAGAACGACGCGTTCTCGGCGCACGTCTACAGTTCGCTGGTGGGCCGCAGCGCCGACATGAAGTTGACGCCCCAACTGGCCAAGTCCTGGAAGAACCTGGACGACCTGACCTGGGAATTCAAGCTGCGCGACGACGTCAAGTTCTCGAACGGCAAGCCGTTCACGTCCGAAGACGTGCTGTTCACCATCTGCCGCACGCTGAACAACGAAACCAACGTGTCGCAGTCCTACATGGACATGACCAAGCGCATCACGGACGTGCAAACGCCCGACGCGCACACCGTCATCATCAAGACCGGCGAGCCCTTCCCCCTGATGCCCGCCGAGCTGGCCCGCTCGCTGCCCATCGTCTGGAACGGCATTGTCGAGCACGGCAAGCTCACGTTCGATCCCAAGAAGGGTTGCGGCGTGACGGGCCCGTGGCCCACGGTTGCCGACTTCAACAACGGCAAGGATTCCATCGGCACCGGCCCCTACACCCTGAAGTCCTACGTGAAGGGCACCGGCATCGAGCTGGTCCGCAACGAGAACTACTGGGGCGAGAAGCCGCACTGGAAGGAAGTGAAGTTCGTGCCGGTGCCCTCCGCCGGCCCGCGCCTGACCGGCCTGCTGTCGGGTGACTTCGACATGATCGAAAACCCGGCCGCGCGCGACCTGCCGCGCCTGAAGGACAACCCGAAGTTCGGCTTTGTGGCCACGCCGTCCACCCGCCTGGTGTTCTTCCAGCCGGACGTGGGCCGCAACCCCAGCCCGTTCGTCAAGAGCGCCGACGGCAAGAACCCGCTGCAAGACCTGCGCGTGCGCAAGGCGATTTCGATGGCCATCGACCGCAAGACCATCACCGCCCGCATCATGGACGGCATGGCCACCCCGGCCTACCAGTTCATGCCCGACGGCATGTTCGGCGCGCTGCCCAAGGCCCCGGAAATCAAGTACGACCCGGAAGGCGCCAAGAAGCTGCTGGCCGAAGCCGGCTACCCGAACGGCTTTGAATTGACGTTGTCGTCCACCAACGACCGCTACGTCAACGACGGCCAGGTCGCTCAAGCCGTGGCGCAATACCTGGCCCGCGTCGGCATCAAGACCAACGTGGACGCCATGACGGCATCCATCTATTTCCCAAAGCGCGCCAAGCGCGAATTCAGCTTCTCGATGGGCGGCTGGCCGGCGGAAACGGGTGAAGCCTCGGCGTTGTTCCAGCTGTGGGTTGCGTCCCTGGATTCGCCCAACAGCCTGGGCACCAGCAACTACGGCGGCTTTTCCAATGCCGATTTCGACAAGGTCTACAAGCAGGCCATCGTGACGGTGGACGCGACCAAGCGCGAGAAGCTGTTGCAGGAATCCACCCAGATCGCCCTGGACAACGTGCCGCTGATCCCGCTGCACTTTGAAAGCAGCATCTGGGCCTTCCGCAAGGGCATCACCTACGAAGGCCGCCGCGACCAGTACACCCTGGCCACGTCCGTCACGCCCGACAAGAAGTGATCCACCGCGTCTGAACCAGGAAACGGCTGCCCTGCGCAGCCGTTTTTTTTGGTCGGATACCCTATACAATTCCCCCGCTTCATCGGAGTTGCCATGCCCACGCCTACCCCCGCGGCCCGTCCGCGCCCTTTTCTTTTAGCCTGTCCGGATTTGTCGGCCGAACGCTTGGGCAATACGGATACGCCCGGCGTCTGGCATTTCGATTCCGGCGTGCCCGGCAAGCGCGTCATGTTGAGCGCGCTGATCCACGGCAACGAGCTGTGCGGCGCCTGGGCCCTGAAAGAAGCACTGACGGCCGGGCTGCGTCCCCGCCGGGGTACGCTGACGCTGGCCTTCTGCAACCTGGCCGCATTCGACCGCTTTGATTCCACCAACTACGCCCCCGCGCGCTTTGTCGACGAAGACATGAACCGCGTCTGGAGCGACGACAAGCTGACGGTGCCCATCAGCCAGGAACGCCGCCGCGCCGCGCAAATCCGTCCATGGGTCGAACAGTCCGACTGGTTGCTGGACTTTCATTCCATGAGCAATTCCGACGTGCCGCTGCAACTGACCGGCATGGCACAGCGCAATATCGACCTGGCCCTGGCGCTGGGCAACCCCGCCACCATCATTGCCGACGCGGGCCATGCGGCCGGCGTGCGCATGCGCGACTATGGCCGCTTTGGCGAGGCCGGCGACAACGGCACGAGGTCCTTGCTGATTGAATGCGGCTTCCATGGCGCGCCCGAAGCGCGCGGCGTGGCGGTGGACCAGATGGCCCGCTTCCTGCTCCAAGCCGGCACGCTTGACCGCGCGGACATCCCCGCCGGCTGGATCGAACCTGCCGCGGCCCCACAGCGCGCGCTGCGCGTGACCCACGCCGTTGCGGCAAAAAGCGCCGACTTCCGTTTTGCCGAACCCTGGAAAGGGTTGGAAACGCTGGCCACCGCCGGCACCGTCATCGGCTGGTCCGAAGGCGAACCGGTCGTCACTCCGTATGACAACTGCGTGCTGATCATGCCGTCCACCGCCAACCTGCGGCCCGGCGTGACCGTCGTGCGGCTGGCGCAGCCTATTGGCTGATTGACACCCACAGGCACCAACGAGCGGCGCCCATCCACGAGGCGCCGCCGACCATTCAAAACAAGGGAAAGCATGTCCATCCAGGTATCCACCCGCAGCGCATTACTGGCCTTGGCCTGTACGTTGGCCGGCGCCCCCGCCGCCATGGCCCAGACGACGCCGACCACGTTGAAGATCGGCCTGTCGTCCGAGCCCACTTCGATGGACCCGCACTACCACCAGGCCACGCCCAACGATGCGATGACCTCGCACATGTTCGAGACGCTGGTGGGCCAGGACGCCAGGATGGACCTGATTCCGCGCCTGGCCACGGGCTGGAAGGCGCTGGACGACACCACCTGGGAATTCACGCTGCGCGAGAACGCCCGATTTTCCAACGGCCAGCCCTTCACCGCACAGGACGTCATCTTCACGTTCTGCCGCGTGATGAATAACGAACAAGCGATTGGCGGTTCGTACCCGGCGATTGTGCAGAAGTTTGCCGACGTCCAGGCGCAAGGCAGCAACAAGCTGGTCATCAAGACGCACAAGCCCTATCCGCTGCTGCCCAATGACCTGACCCGCACGGCCATGCTCTGGAGCGGCATCGTCGAACACGGTTCCATCACCTTCGACTTGAAGAACAAGTGCGGCGTGACCGGCCCCTGGCCCACCGTTGCCGACTTCAATGGCGGCCGCGATGTGATCGGCACCGGCCCGTACACACTGAAGTCCTATGTGAAGGGCACGGCCATCGAGCTGACGCGCAACGACGGCTATTGGGGTGACAAACCCGCCTGGCAGCACGTCAAGCTGATCCCCGTGCCGGCCGCCGGCCCGCGCCTGACGGGCCTGTTGGCCGGTGACTTCGACCTGATCGAAAACCCCGCCGCGCGCGATGTGAAGCGCATTTCGGAAACGCCGGGCTTCGGCCATGTGATCACGCCGTCGGTGCGGGTGGTGTATTTCCAGTTTGATGTGGGCCGCAGCCCCAGCCCCACCGTCAAGGCCGCCGACGGCAAGAACCCCTTGCAGGACGTGCGCGTGCGCCGCGCCATTTCCATGGCGATCGATCGCAAGACCATCGCCGCGCGCATCATGGACGGCGCCGCCACGCCCGCCAACCAGTTCCTGCCCGACGGCATGTTCGGCACGCTGCGCCATCCGCCCGAACTCAAGTACGACCCTGAAGGCGCCAAGAAACTGCTGGCCGAAGCCGGCTACCCCAACGGCTTCGACCTGACCATTTCGTCCACCAACGACCGCTACATCAACGACGCCCAGATCTCGCAGGCCGTGGCGCAGTACCTGTCGCGCGTGGGCATCAAGACCACGGTCGACGCGATGACGCGCTCGGTGTATTTCCCCAAGCGGGCCAAGCGCGAATTCAGTTTTGCCATGGGCGGCTGGTCGTCTGAGACGGGCGAGGCGTCGTCTTTCCTACAATACTGGGTCAGCCGGTTCGACAAAGAGCACGGCCTGGGCACCAGCAACTATGGGGGTTACGACAACCCCGAGTTCGACGGCGTGTTCAAGCGCGCGCTGGTGACCGTGGACCCGGCCGAGCGGGAAAAGCTGCTGCAACAGTCGCTGGCGATTGCGCTGGCCGACCTGCCCAGCATTCCCCTGCACTTTGAAAGCAGCATCTGGGCGTTCAAGAAGGGGCTGGTCTACGAGGGCCGTGCGGATCAGTACACGCTGGCCATGTCGGCCCGACCGGCCAAGTAGTCGCCCAAGTAATCGCCCAAGTAAGTAAGCAACCAAACAACCCAACCCACTCAACACGCCAAGCCAACACCCGGCGCGCCAAGAAACCCTGAGCCCACCAAGGAAATCATCACGTGGCCTTGTTCATCCTGCGCAGACTGATCCAGAGTCTGTTCGTACTGCTGGCCGTATCGGTCGTGGTCTTTTTCGCGGTGTATGCCGTGGGCGACCCGATCGAACTGCTGGTCAGCCCCGAAGCCAGCCAGGCCGCCCGCGAGGCGATGATCGCCCGCCTGGGCCTGGACCTGCCCGTGTGGCAGCAATACACCGGGTTCCTGTGGCGCGCGCTGCATGGCGACCTGGGCACGTCGTTCGTGCACGGCATCCCGGCCATTGAGCTGATCGTGCAGCGCATTCCCGCCACGTTCGAACTCGTCATCGTGGCCATCATGCTGACCTGTGTGATCGGGATTCCGCTGGGTCTGGTGGCCGGCCTGTACCGCGACGACTACCTGGGCCGCGGCATCATGGCGTCGTCGGTGCTGGGCTTTTCGCTGCCGAACTTCTGGCAGGGCATGATGCTGATCCTGCTGTTCGCCGTGTGGCTGGGCTGGCTGCCGGCCACGGGGCGCGGCGACACCGTCACCGTGCTGGGCGTGCGCCTGTCCATCCTGACGGCCGATGGCTGGTCGCACCTGATCATGCCGGCCATCAACCTGGCGCTGGCCAATATCGCGCTGGTCCTGCGCCTGACGGCCTCGGGCGTGGTCGAGGCGCGCAGTCAGGACTACGTGAAATTCGCGCGCGCCAAGGGCGTCAAGCCCGGCCGCATCGTGCGCCGCCACATTCTGCGCAACATCCTGATCCCGGTCGTGACCGTGATCGGCATGGAATTCGGCAGCCTGATCGCCTATTCCACCATCACCGAAACCGTCTTCGCGTGGCCCGGCATGGGCAAGCTGCTGATTGACAGCGTCTACCAGCTGGACCGCCCGGTGGTGGTCGCCTACGTGATGCTGGTCACCCTGATCTTCGTGGTCATCAACCTGGTTGTGGACATCCTGTACGCGGCGCTCGACCCGCGCGTGCAGCTGGTGGCCCCCGCTCAATAATCCGCCATGGCTAACTCTCCCAATCCCGGCCGCACCCGCACCGTCCAGCCTCTGGCCGAGACCCCGCAGCGCGCCTCCATCCTGAAAAAACTGCATGCGCGCCCCACCGTGCGCGGCTCGGTCATCGCGCTGGCCATCCTGATCATCCTGGTGGTGTTCGCGCCCTACTTCGCGCCGCAGAACCCCTATGACCTGGCCAACCTGTCGCTGATGGACGGCCGCCTGGCGCCGCGCCAGGCGCTGATGGACGGCAGCATCGCGTGGCTGGGCACCGATGACCAGGGCCGCGACATGCTCAGCGCCATCCTGTACGGCCTGCGCATCAGCCTGATGGTGGGCTTGTCGGCCGTGGTGCTGGCCACCGCCATCGGCGGCGCCATCGGCCTGATCGCCGCCTATGTCGGCGGCCTGGTCGACACCATCCTGATGCGCATCGTTGACTTCATCCTGGGCTTTCCCACCATCCTCGTGGCGCTGGTGCTGCTGGTGGTGCTGGGACGCGGGGTGGACAAGGTGATCCTGGCGCTGGTGCTGGTGCAGTGGGGGCACTACGCCCGCATCATGCGCAGCCGCGCGTTGCAAGAGCGCCGCAAGGAATACGTGGAAGCCGCCGCCAACCTGGGCTTTCCGGCCTGGCGCATCATGGTGTTCCACCTGCTGCCAAACTGCCTGGGCCCCGTCATGGTGTTCGCCACCATCCAGATCGCAACCGCCATCGCGCTGGAAGCCACGCTGTCCTTCCTGGGCGTCGGCGTGCCGATCACCGAGCCCTCGCTGGGCCTGTTGATCTCCAACGGATTCCAATACCTGCTGTCCGGCGATTACTGGATCAGCCTGTTCCCCGGCATTGCGCTGCTGGTGCTGATTCTTTCCATCAATATCGTGGGCGACCGCCTGCGTGAAAGCCTGGACCCCAAACGATGACGCCCACCCCCGAAGCGCGATGCGCTTCCCCCTCAAGGGGGCATGCCGGCGGACCGGCAAAGCCGGCTCCGCGGCATCCCGATGGCGCGACTCCCGTGGCATACGCTGCGGGTAGCCTGTGGCGCAATGGACTACTGAAATGAGCGACATTCTTCTTGATGTGCGCGGACTGCGCACCGCATTCCATACCGAAGCCGGCGCGTATCTGGCCGTTGACGGCGTCGACCTTACCGTTCGCCGTGGCGAAATCGTGGGCCTGGTGGGCGAATCGGGTTCGGGCAAATCCGTGACCGGCTTCTCACTGCTGGGCCTGATCGATCCGCCCGGGGAAGTCGTCGACGGCGAAGTGAAGTTCAAGGGCGCCGACCTGCGCAAGCTGACGGAAGAGCAGATGCGCCAGTTGCGCGGCAACCGCATCGCCATGATCTTCCAAGACCCCTTGATGACGCTGAACCCGGTGCTGCGCATCGGCGAACAGATGATGGAAGCCATCCTCACGCACGAAAACGTGTCGCGCGCGCAAGCCGAGGAACGTTGCCGCGAGGCGCTGGCGATGGTGGGCATACCGTCGCCGGAATCGCGCTTGAAGAGCTATCCGCACGAGTTCTCGGGCGGTATGCGCCAGCGCGTGGCAATTGCCATCGCCATGCTGAACAAGCCCGACCTCATCATCTGCGACGAACCCACGACCGCGCTGGACGTCACCATCCAGGGCCAGATTCTTTACCGCATGCAAGAGATCTGCCGCGAGCACGACACCGCGCTTATCTGGATCACGCACGACCTGGGCGTGGTGGCTGAACTGGCCGACCGAGTCGCCGTCATGTACGCCGGCCGCATCGTTGAAAGCGGCCCGGTCGAACAGGTGCTGGCCGCGCCGCGCCACCCGTACACGCGCGGCCTGCTTGATTCGATGCCCGGCGCCACGCAACCCGGCGCGCGCCTGCACCAGATCAACGGCATGGCGCCCAGCCTGGCGGGCCGCCCTTCGGGCTGTGCGTTCAGGCCGCGCTGCCCCAAGGCGGTCACGCGCTGCACCGAACAAGCCCCCTCCGTTACCACCGAAGGTCCGCGCAGCTACCGCTGTTACGTGCCGATAGCCCGCGAGGCACAGCAAGCATGAGCCAAGCCGATACTCCCGTCATCGAGCTCAAGAACGTCCACAAGCGATTCGAACAGCGCCCCGATCTGGCCCAGCGCATCCTGGCCCTGACCGGCCGCCCGCTGGACCGCCGCACGGTGTATGCCGTGAACGGCGTGGACCTGTCCATCAAGCGCGGCGAAGTCGTCGGGCTGGTGGGCGAGTCCGGTTGCGGCAAGTCCACGTTGGGACGCGTCGTGGCCGGCCTGCACCGCCAGACCGAAGGCGAACTGCTGTATCAGGGCCGCGATGCCGTGCGCCTGCGTGGCGCCGACAAGCTGGCCTATACGCTGGGCGTGCAGATGATTTTCCAGGACCCGCAAGCGTCCTTGAACCCGCGTCAGCGCCTGCGCCAGATCCTGGGCGAATCGCTTAAGGTCCACAAGCTGGCGCCGCCGGCCGAGATCCCCGCGCGCATCGACCAGGCCTTGAAGGAAGTGGGCCTGGACGCCGAATACCGCGACCGCTTTCCCCACCAGATTTCCGGCGGCCAGCGCCAGCGCATCGGCATCGCCCGCGCGCTGATGGTGGCGCCCAAGTTCCTGGTCTGCGACGAGCCCGTGGCCGCGCTGGACGTGTCGATTCAGGCGCAGGTGATCAACCTGTTCATGGACCTGCGCGAGCAGCACGGTTTCACTTACCTGTTCATCAGCCACGACCTGGGCGTGGTCAAGCACATCTCGGATCGTGTCGCGATCATGTACCTGGGCAAGATCGTGGAAATCTCCACGTCGGCCGAGATCTTCGCGCGCGCCAACCATCCCTACACCCAGGCCCTGATGGCCGAAGTGCCGGACGTCTCCCGCCGTGGCCGCAAGTTCACGCCGATCAAGGGCGAAATCCCGTCGCCGCTGAACCCGCCGCCGGGCTGTACCTTCAACCCCCGTTGCCCCCACGCCATGCCGCGCTGCCGCGAGCAGGCGCCGGTCCTGAAAGAAATCTCGGCGGGCCACTGGTCGGCCTGCCACCTGAACGAAGCGAGCGCCTGATGAAACCCTCCGACATGTCCAACGTGGACCGCATCGCCATCGAAATGGGCCATGCGGGCCGCAACACCATCCAGTACATCGACGAAGACCGCAATTCGGATCGTCCGTTCAAGCTGCAAACGTATCGCCCGTATGGCTACACGCCCGACCGCCCGGTCGTCATCGTGCAGCACGGCGTGCTGCGCAACGGCGATGAATATCGCGATTTCTGGGTCGAGGCCGCCGACAAGCACAAGCTGCTGATCGTGGCGTTGACGTTCTCCAACGAAATCTGGCCGGGCGTGGAAAGCTACAACAACGGCCGCGTGTTCTCGGCCGGCGGCAACCCGCGCCACATCGACGGCTGGACCTACGCGCTGGTGGGCAACGTCATCAAGGACATGATTGCCGGTGAAATCACCGACGGCCAGAACGTCTACCTGTTCGGCCATTCGGCCGGCGGCCAGTTCGTGCACCGCCTGATGAGCAGCCAGTCGCACGCGCCGTTCAAGGCCGTGGCGGCGGGCAACCCGGGCTGGTACACGCTGCCCACGTTCGACTATCCGTTCCCTGAAGGCATGGACGGCGTGGGCTTGACCGAAGACCACCTGGTCAAGCTGCTGGCCTATCCGATGACGATCCTGGCCGGGGACCAGGACATCGCCACCGACGACCCCAACCTGCCGTCCGAGCCCGCCGCCATGCGCCAGGGCCCGCACCGCTTTGCGCGCGCGCAGAACTACTACGACTTCGGCAAGCGCGAAGCCGAGCGCCGTGGCGTGCCGTTCGGCTGGACGCTGCAAGTGGTGCCCGGCATCGGCCACGATGGCCGCGCCATGTCGGCCGTGTGCGCCAGCTTGTGGTTTGACGGCCAGATGCCCGATGCCGCCGAACTGGCCCGCCTGGCCGGTCAGCAGGTCGCCTGATCGTCTTTTTCCCTTTCATTGCTGAAACCCGATACCGCCATGTCCAACACCCAAAGCACTGAACAGATCGTCGCCGGCATTCAAAGCTGGCTGCAATGCGAATCGCCGTCGAACTACCCCGACGGCATCGCCGCCATGGCGCGCATCATCGCCGACTACGCGGCCGCCGCGGGCTTGAGGGTGGAACTGTCGTCGCTGGGCTCCACCACGGGCCCGTTGCTGTACGCCACCAACCGCGCCCCCGGCGACACGCGCCCCGGCATCCTGATCCTGGCGCACATGGACACGGTGCATCCGGTGGGCACGCTGCTGGAGAACCCGGTCCGTATCGACGGCGACCGTCTTTACGGCCCGGGCAGCTACGACATGAAAGCGGGTATCTATCTGGCGTTGACGGCGCTGGCCGGCGTGGCGCGCCCCGGCGCGACGCAGCTGCCGGTGGACTTCCTGGTGGTACCCGACGAAGAAACAGGCAGCCATGCCTCGCGCGTGCACATCGAACGCTTTGCCGCCAACGCCAAATACGCGCTGGTGTGCGAACCGGCCCGCCCGAACGGCGGCAAGTGCGTCACGGCGCGCAAGGGCACGGGCATGTTGAACCTGAACGTAAAGGGCCGCCCGGCGCACGCCGGCATGCAGCACGAAAAGGGCCGCAGCGCGATTCGTGAAATGGCGCATCAGGTGCTGGCGCTGGAAGCCATGACCGATTACGACCGTGGCATCACGGTCAGCGTGGGCACCATCGCCGGCGGCACGGTTACCAACACCGTGCCCGCGCTGTGCCGCTGCGTGGTGGACTTCCGCGTGCCCGACATGGGCGCGGCCGAAGACGTGCTGCGCCGCATGCGCGAACTGTGCGCGGTGGGGCCTGACGTTGAACTGGACATCAACGTCGAATTGAACCGCCCGCCGATGGTCAAGACGGAAGCGGCGGCAGCCTTGCTGGCCTTGGTGCAAGGCTACGCGGACCGCGCCGGCTTCCTGCTGGAAGATGCGCCCATGACGGGTGGCGGCAGCGATGCCAACTTCACCTCTGCGATGGGCATCCCCACGCTGGACGGCCTGGGCGCGGACGGCGACGGCGCGCATACCTTGAACGAGTACGTGCTGGTGTCCACGCTGGAACAGCGGTTGAAGTTCTGGGAATTGCTGCTGCGCGAACTGGCCTGAAGAACGGGCCGGGAAAGCGGGCCGGTGACTTCCGGATTCACCGGCCCGCCTCAGGCCCCACTCAGGCCTCACCATTCAATCCACGTCAACGCTACGCCCATCCGCCATGTCCGACACCTCAGACAGCGCCATTGCCTACGGTCTTGCCACGCTGGCGGCCGACGGCACCGTCCTTGACACCTGGTACCCGCGCCCGTCGCTGGCCGATCACACGCCGGCGGGGGGCACGCGCCACCTGACGCCAGAGGAAGCGCGCGCGGCGCTGGGCGAACACGTGCCCACCGCGCTGGTGCGCGACACGCGCCGCAAGGTCGATATCGTGGCGGTGCGCACGGCCATCGCGTCACTGGCTGCGCCACCGGCAGACGCGCACGATGCCTACCTGCGCCTGCACCTGCTCAGCCACCGCCTGATCCGGCCGCACGAGGCCAACCTGGACGGCTTGTTCGGCGTGTTGTCCCACGTGGCATGGACCTCTGCCGGGCCGTGCGCGGTGGATCAGGTCGATGCCCTGCGCTGGCAATTGCGCGCCACCGGGCAGGTGCTGGAAATACGAGGCGTGGACAAGATCCCCCGCATGACCGACTACGTGGTGCCCAGCGGCGTGCGCATTGCCGACACGGCACGCGTGCGGCTGGGAGCGTACCTGTCGCCAGGCACCACCGTGCTGCACGAAGGCTTCTGCAATTTCAACGCCGGCACGCTGGGCGCTTCGATGGTCGAAGGCCGCATCAGCGCGGGCGTCATCGTCGATGACGGCAGCGATATCGGCGGCGGCGCGTCCATCATGGGCACGATGTCGGGTGGCGGCAAGCAGGTGGTGTCCATCGGCAAGCGCTGCCTGCTGGGCGCCAATTCCGGCATCGGCATTTCGCTGGGCGACGATTGCGTGGTGGAAGCCGGCTGCTACATCACGGCGGGCACGCGCGTGTTGACGCCCGAAGGCGCCGTGGTGAAAGCCGCGTCGCTGGCGGGCCGGCACGGCCTGCTGTTCCGCCGCAATTCACAAACCGGTGTGGTGGAAACCTTGGTGCGCACGGCGGCCTGGGGCACGTTGAATCCGGCGCTGCACGCCGGGCATTAATCTCGCCGCGCAGCATGCAAAAAGGGCCGCTCGTAGCACGATGGCGGCCCTTCTTCATTGCGTTTCAAGCGCGCCCGTTACGCCGCTTGAGGGCAATGCCCTATCAGGCGTATTCCGCCGTCTGGCCCAGCTGGTCGTACACCAGGTTCACCAGCAGATCCGAGCTGAGAATACGCGTGGCCACGCACGAAAACACCGTCTTGCCGCTATCGTCTTGCAGCGTGATGGTTTCGGTCCAGTCGTTCAGGTCGATACGCTGCAACGACTCGTAAGGCCAGGTGGCGCCATCGATATGCAGGCCTTCGGCCGACAGGGCCAGTTCCTGCGTCTGCACGCCGGGAAACTCACCGGACTTGATATACCGGAACGCAACGCGCTCACCATCGGCCATCAACGCTTCCAGCACGGGCAGGCGCTGCGCGACATAACGCGAGCGGAAGGCATCCATGAACTGGGCGAAGTTGCTGACCTCGCCGGACACGATGGTCCAGTCTTGCGCCAGCTTCGTACGGTAGGCAAATTGGTTGATCGGACCTGCCGTTGCGCCCGCTTCGGCGGGGAACAGGCAAAGATCCAGGACATCCGCGAACGCGGTGTAGCGGCGCGTGTCGCCTTGTTGGCAGACCACGCCTTTGTCATGCAATTCAAAGCGAACCGGGGCGCTCCCCGTGTGCGTAAACACCGCCAATGCGTCTGAGACCTGCGGGGTTTTGCTATCTGTCATGCAACTTCCTTATTGAGTTGGGGTGCTTTCGCGGCCCAGGACGTCGCACCGTCATGCGACACGCATTCTCGCTTATATGAGCGAAGCGTGCTTGATGACCCCTATTTATCGGCCAATTTCGCTGATTTCTGGTGCAATCCGGCGGTTTCACGCGGGATCAGCGGCCGCGTCACGGCCCCGGCGCAATCGGCGCAAACGGGTAATGCCGCACGTCGCCGCCCCCGGCGATGATCGCGGTGGCCTCGGGCACCTCTTCCCAGACGCCGGGCATCTCGCTCAAGGGTTCGGACAGCAGCAAGAACGCGTTCTCGTCCAGCGCGGCGATCTGCGGGTCTTCCGGATATAGCTCGCGCAAATGGCGCACGCAGGTGTTGTGGAACAGCGTGCGCGATTCCGCCTCGCTGGAATAACGCACCGCAATCAGCCGGTGCCCGTCCAGCGCGCACACCGTCATGTTGATCGGATGCGTCACGCCGTGGCGGCGGCCCGTCTCTTCCACGGCACCCACCATGCGGGCCAGCGCGCGGATAGGGTCTTCGTCCAGGCCGAAGGTCAGCGCCAGCAGAAACATCACTTCCGAATCGGTGGACCCTTCCAATGAGCCGAAATAGGCGGGCGCGATCATCAGCATCAGGTCGCGGCGCAGCAGCGGATAGTCGCGAATGACCCCGTTGTGCACGAACAGCCACTGCCCGTGGCGAAACGGATGGCAGTTGGTTTCTTGGGCGGGCGTGTCGGTGGCGGCGCGGATGTGCGCCACGAATAAAGGCGCGTGGATGGCGCGCGCCGCTTCGCGCAGATTACGGTCGTTCCAGGCGGGGTGCACGCTGCGGTATCGAAACGGCGGCTCGATGTGGCCATCGTACGGTCGGCTGTACCAGCCCAGCCCGAAGCCGTCGCCGTTGGTCGTGGTGGCGCCCAGCCGCGCGTGCAGGCTTTGGTCGATCAGCGAATGCTTGGCCTTGAACAGCACGCTTTCCATCTGCAAGGGACTACCGGTGTAAGCCAGCCAACGACACATGATGCGCTCCTTCAAGACGGATTTTCCCAGTGTAGAAGCCAGCCGCAATTTTCTACAAGCCTGGCGGCGCGCACCCCGGCACAGTGACGCTTTTGCCCAATAAGCCGGAACCCCATCGTGAACACGCTCTTATCCGTCCCCGCCCTGCAAATGGGCTTTTCCAGCGACAACATTGCAGGCGCCAGCCCCGAGGTCATGGACGCGCTGCTGCGCGCCAACGCCGGGCAGGCCCCGGCCTATGGCGGCGATGACGGCACGCTGAACGTGCAGCGCCGCCTTGCCGACATCTTTGAACACGAGGTGGACGTGTTGCTGGTGCCCACGGGCACCGCGGCCAATTCACTCAGCCTTGCCACGCTGACGCCGCCCTGGGGCGCGGTGCTGTGCCACACGCAAAGCCATATCGCCAACGATGAATGCGGCGCGCCCGAGTTCTACACCAACGGCGCCCGCCTGACCCTGCTGGGCGGCGACAATGCCAAGATCGACCCCGTCCAGCTTGCGGACCACGCGCGCCGCAAGATGGGCGACGTGCACACCGTCCAGCCGTCCTGCGTCAGCATCACCCAGGCCACGGAGACAGGCAGCGTCTACACCCTGGACGAGATCCAGGCCATCAGCGGCGTCTGCCGCGATGCGGGGCTGCCCCTGCACATGGACGGCGCCCGCTTTGCCAACGCGCTGGTCAGCCTGGATTGCACGCCGGCGGAAATGACGTGGAAGGCGGGCGTCGAAATCCTGTCGTTCGGCGCAACCAAGAACGGCGTGCTGGGAGCCGAGGCCATCGTGCTGTTCAAGCCCGAACGCGCGCAGGAACTGGCGTTCAGGCGCAAGCGTGGCGGCCATCTGTTTTCAAAGATGCGGCTGTTGTCGGCGCAGATGCAGGCGTATCTGGACAATGACCTTTGGCTGCGCAACGCGCGCCAGGCCAACGCCATGGCTGCGCGGCTGGCGGCCGGCATGCAAGGCTTGCCCGGCGTCGCGATGCAAGGCAAGGCGGACGCCAACATCCTGTTCTGCCAGCTGCCCACCGCCGCCATCGACGGGCTGCTGGCTGACGGCTTTCGCTTCTATCACGACCGCTGGGGCCCCGGCGTCGTGCGCCTGGTGACGTCCTTTGCCACCACGGAACAGGATGTGGATCATTTCCTGTCCGCGTTGCGCGCTCGGGTGGGCTGAGACCGGCAACAATTACGTTGGCCGCCAGCCGGCCAGCGCGCGCCGAGCGCCCGCGTCGTTTTCGCGGTCGGCCTATGCCGACGGCTGATACGCCGACGGCGGTGCCCCGTAGGCGGCGCGGAAGGCGCGGTTGAAATGGCTTTGGTCATAGAAGCCCACGTCGGCGGCCACCTCGGCCACCGACAGGCGCGCGCCGGCCAGCGCCGCGCAGGCGCGTTCCAGGCGCAGTCGGACCAACCACGCGTGCGGCGTCAACCCCGTGCTGTGCGTAAAACGTCGTAGAAACTGAAAGCGGCTCAGCCCGCAAAGCCGGGCCAGGTCGTCCAATGAAATCTTGTCGGCAAGATGCGCCAGGCAGTAATCGCGCACGGCCCGTTGATGCGCGGCCGACAAGCCGCCCTTGACCGCTTGCGGCTTGACGGTGCGCGTGCGCACGAACAGGTCGGCCATCACGCTCAGTGCCTGCGCTTGCCGCGCCAGCGGCTCGTCCGCCGCACCGGACATCCACACGTTGTGCAAAGCCATGAAGCGCCGCGCAAGGTCCGCGTCCTGCACCAGCGTGCCAAGGAACCGTTCCTGCGCGGCGGTAGCGGAAACGTCTTCAATGCAGGTGCGCATCAGCGCCGCCGAGATACGGAACGTCTTCAACACATAAGCCGCGCCGTGCTCGCCCGCGCCCGAGCCATCATGGATTTCACCGGGCGGCATCAGCGCGATGCCGCCCGGCCCCAGCAAAATGCTCTGCCCGCGAAAGCACTGCCGCTGCACGCCCTGCGTCACCAGACCAATGTGATAGTCCTCGTGATAGTGGCGGTCAAACTCAAACTGGCAAAGCCGCGCCTGCCCCAGCACCAGCCCCGGCGTGCCGCGCACCGGCAGATAGCGGACGTCGTCTTTAAGCGGGGCAGGCATGCGGCTTTCCCGCTATTTCTTCAACAGCGCTTTCAACATCGCCATGCGTTCCTTGGGGTTCATCGCGGCGGTGGCTTCGTCTTCCTGCAAACGCACGTCGCCCAATCCCATTTCTTCGATGAACCGCGAAGGCTCGCGCACCAGGTCTTCACGCGCGCGGCGGCGGCGCTTGCACCAGCTAAGGTTCAGGCTGCGCTGCGCGCGCGTGATGCCCACGTACATCAAGCGCCGTTCTTCCTGAATGCGCGTGGCCAGGTTCTCGGCGGCGCGGGCCGGGTCACCCACTTCGTCGTCCTTGCCCAAGTGCGGCAGCAAGCCTTCCTCGACGCCCGCCAGGTACACGTGCGGATACTCCAGCCCCTTGGACGCGTGCAAGGTAGACATCTTGACCGCGTCGGGCTCGTCTTCTTCACCGCGTTCCAGCATCGTCACCAGCGCCACGTGCTGCACCAGATCAAACAGCGACATGTTGTCCTCCTCGGCCTTGCGCTTGAGCCAGCCGGTCAGTTCCAACACGTTCTGCCAACGCGTTTGCGCGGGGCGCTCTTCGAACAGTTCGAACAGGTGGCGTTCGTACTGGATGGCTTCCACCAGGTCATCCAGGATGACACCGGCCGGCTCGGCGGGCGCGGCGTCCTTGCCGGAAGCGGCGCCGCGGCCGGCGCGCCATTGCATGCGGCGAATGAATTCGGCAAAGGTGCGCAACGGGTCCAGCTGGCGCGGCGCCAACAGGCTTTCCAGCCCTGTCTCCGCCACGGCGGCCAGCAGCGACAGTTCGCGCGTGGCGGCGTACTGGCCCAGCACCTGCAACGTGGCCTGGCCGATGCCGCGCTTGGGCGTGGTGGCCGCGCGGATGAACGCGGGGTCGTCATCGTCGTTGGCCAGCAGCCGCAGGTACGCCAACACATCCCGCACTTCGGCCTTGTCGAAAAAGCTTTGCCCGCCCGAGATGGTGTACGGAATCTTCAGGTTGCGCAGCGCCTGCTCAAGAATGCGCGACTGGTGATTGCTGCGATACAGGATGGCGAAATCTTTCCACTGCGCCTGGCGCTCGAAGCGCGAGGCCGACACTTTCATGGCGATGGATTCTGCTTCCTGTTCTTCGCCGTCCATGGCCGACACCAGGATGGGTTCGCCCACGCCCAGATCGGACCACAGCTTTTTTTCGAAAAGCTTGGGGTTCTTTTCAATGACCGCGTTGGCGGCGGCCAGAATGCGCTGCACCGAGCGGTAGTTCTGTTCCAGCTTGATGAGCTTGATGTTCGGGTAGTCGGTGGTCAGCTTGGCCAGGTTTTCGATCGTGGCGCCGCGCCAGGCGTAGATGGCCTGGTCGTCGTCGCCCACCGCCGTGAACATGGCACGCGAGCCCGTCAGCAACTGCACCAGGCGGTACTGGCACACGTTGGTGTCCTGGTATTCATCCACCAGCAGGTAGCGCACGCGGTTCTGCCAACGCGTGCGCACCTCTTCGTTGCTGGACAGCAGCAGCGCGGGGATGCGGATCAGGTCATCGAAATCCACGGCCTGATACGCGGCCAGCGTGGCGGCGTAGCTGCGGTAGATGTTGGCGGCTTCCACGTCGCCCGGCGTGACGGCTTCGCGCGCGGCGTCGTCGGGTTCCAGCAGCGCGTTCTTCCACAGCGAAATGATGCCCTGCACGTGCCGCAGCCGGGCCTTGTCGGTGGTGGCCAGCAACTCCTGGATGATGGACATGGCGTCGTCGGCATCCAGGATGGAGAACGTGGGCTTCAGGCCGGCGTTGCGCGCTTCGTCGCGCAGCATCTTCACGCCCAGCGAGTGAAACGTGCTGATGATCAGGCCTTTGGAAAGCTTGCGGTCCACCAGCGTCTTGACGCGCTCGTCCATCTCGCGCGCCGCCTTGTTGGTGAAGGTCAGCGCCACCACGTTGCGGCCCATGTAGCCACACTCACGCAGCAGATACGCGATTTTCTGAGTAATCACCCGCGTCTTTCCGCTGCCGGCGCCGGCCAGCACCAGACAGGGGCCGTCCAGGTACAGCACCGCCTCGCGTTGAGCGGGGTTCATACCTTGGGCAATGGATTCGCTAGCGGACATGTTGAGCTTTAAAACGGGCGCAGGCGCCAAGCGCCTGCCGCGCCAGCGCGATAGAGGAAGAAGATCATAGAACAATCGCCTGGCCGGCGCATGAGGGCAGGCCGCAACTAGATTTCAAGCGGATCCACCTCCAATTGCCAGCGCACGCGCGCCTCGTTGGCGATGTACGGCAGGTGGTGCGACCACGACGCCAGGAATGCCTGCAAGGCCGGGCGGCTGCTGCTTTCCACCAACAACTGCGCGCGTTCGATGTTGGCCACGCGCACCACGCGCAGCGGCACCGGGTCATACAGCATGATGGCGTCCAGGCCGGGAAAGTCGGCCGCCCATTCCCCTTCGGGCAACACGCGGGCGCGCTCCAGGAAGGCTTGCGCCACTTTCAGCTCGCGCGCCTCGGCGGTCAGCAGGGCCTGATACACAAATGGCGGCAAGCCGGTGCTTTCGCGTTCATGCAAGGCGTGGCGCGCAAAGCCCGCGTAGTCGTGGCGCAACAGCGCCTGGTACACGGGCTGCTCGGGATAACCGGTCTGGATCAGCACTTCGCCGTTGCCCTGATGGCGTCCCGCGCGGCCGGCCACCTGCATCAGCTGGGCAAACAGCCGTTCGGGCGCGCGAAAATCGTGCGCGAACAGCATCGAGTCTGAATTAAGCACGCCCACCAACCCCAAGCGCGCAAAATCGTGGCCCTTGGCCACCATCTGCGTGCCAACCAGAATGTCGACCTCGCCCGCATGCACGGACGCGAACAGCGCCTCGGCGCTGCCCTTCTTGCGTGTGCTGTCGGCGTCGATACGCAGGATGCGCGCCTCGGGGAACAGTTCAGCCAGATGCTCTTCGACGCGCTGGGTACCCCGGCCCATGGGGGCCAGATCCTGGTCGCCACATTCCGGGCATGCGCGTGGCACCGGCGCCTGGTAGCCGCAATGGTGGCACTGCAAGCGATGCCCGCGTCCGTCCGTGCGATGCAGCACGGTAAACGCGGTGCAGCGCGGGCAATTGCTGACCCACGCGCACGACTGGCAATGCAGCACGGGGGAATAGCCGCGCCGGTTCAGGAAGATCAGCGACTGTTCCTTGCGTTCCAGCCGCTGTCCGATGGCGTCCAGCAGTTGCGGCGACATGCCGTGCTTCATTTGCAACCGGCGCGTGTCCACCAGCCGCATCGACGGCAACGTGCTGGAACGCGCGCGCCCCGGCAGCGTCAGGCGCAGGTAGCGACCGCGCTCGGCATGCTGCCAGGTTTCCAGGGACGGCGTGGCAGAGCCGAGCACCACGGGGATGTTCAGGTCGTGCGCGCGCCACACGGCAAGATCGCGCGCCGAATAGCGCAGCCCGTCCTGCTGCTTGTAGGACGCGTCGTGCTCTTCATCGACCACGATCAGGCCCAGCTTGCCAAGCGGCGCGAAGATCGACATGCGCGTGCCCAGCAGCATGCGCGCTTCGCCTCGCTGGGCGCGCGCCCAGGCCTGCAAGCGTTCGCCGTCGGACAGCCCGCTGTGCATGACCGCCAGCCCGTCCGGCCCCACCAACGCTTCCAGGCGCGCGCGCAACGCGCCTTCAAGCTGCGGCGTCAAATTGATTTCCGGGACCATCAGCAGAACCTGGCGGCCCTGGCCCAGTACTTTTTCGGCGGCGCGCAGGTAGACCTCGGTCTTGCCGCTGCCCGTCACGCCATGCAGCAGCACGGGTTTGAAAGCGGTCAGCGCGCCGATGGCATCCACCGCGGCAAGCTGCGCGTCGTTCAGTTCGGGCGGCTGGTCAGCCTTGGCAGGCGTACGCACCGGCTTGCGCTTGCGGTTGTCCAGGCGGGTGACGGGGCCACCGGCCGAGCGCTTGCCTTGATACGCCGTGGGCTTGCGCAGGGGCGGGGGCAAGGTCGGCAACATGACTTCGCCCAACGGCCGCTGGTAGTAGTCCGCGGCAAAGCGCGCCAGCCGCAACCAGTCCTCGTCAAACGGGGGCAGGTCGTCCAGCACCTGTTCAATCGGCCGGATCTGCTTGGGGTCGTAGGACGGCTGCGCCGGGTTCTCCACCACCACCCCGATCATCTTGCGCCGGCCAAACGGAACGATGACCCGCAAGCCCACGGCAACAGGCGCATCGCTGCGATAGTCGAACGGGCCGGGCAACGGCACATCCAGCGCCACGCGCACCCAGCAAACGGCTTCGGCGGGCGGGCTGGGCAGCAAATCAGACATGGAGGCAGGTGGGTGTCACGGGGAAGTATTAATCCGAAGGGATGAGGGTCAACGGTCGGTGGGGCGGCCGGGAAATTGGGGCCCGGATGCGCGCAGCGACTCTATCGACGCCTGTGGATAACTTTGGGGAAAAGGCTGGGGCAACATCAACTTTCGGAATAAGCCTAGATTGCCCGGCAGGGAGCAATCCAGTGGAAAACCCGCTTTTTCCTTTTAAAAACAACGATCTATGCAATGTTCCAAGATTGTAAACTAGCTTCTAAAGGGCTTTCCCCGAGCAAATTCTTGCTGTGCACAAGTCCTTGCCGGGGCCCTAGAACTTCGGCCCTGCGGACCGAAGCGTTCACTCACTTACCCGCGCAGCGAGCGGCTATGTTGGTGGACTTCTTCAACCAGTTCGGCTACGGCTTCTGGCGGAGTGAAGCGCGAGATTCCGTGTCCCAGATTGAACACGTGGCCGCCCTTGCCCACCGGCCCGAAAGCGTCGAGCACCCGGCGCGCTTCGGCGCGAATGGCGGGGCCGCCGCCAAACAGCGCCATCGGGTCCAGGTTGCCCTGGAAGGCCACGGAGTCACCGGTGCGGCGGCGGGCGGCGGCCAGGTCCACCGTCCAGTCCAGCCCCACCGCGTCACAACCACACGCTGCGATCTGCTCAAGCCACTGCCCGCCGCCCTTGGTGAACACGATGACCGGCACGCGCCGACCTTCATGTTCGCGAGTCAGGCCGTCGACGACGCGCTTGGTATACGCCAGCGAAAACTGCTGGAACAGGCCGTCCGCCAACACACCGCCCCAGCTGTCGAACAACATGACGGCTTGCGCGCCCGCGGCGATCTGCGCGTTCAGGTATTGCAGCGTGGCCTCGGCGTTGATCTCCAGGATGCGGTGCAGCAGATCGGGCCGCGAATACAGCATTGTCTTGATCAGGCGGTAGTCGTCGCTGCCCTTGCCCTCGACCATATAACAGGCAATGGTGAACGGGCTGCCCGCAAAGCCGATCAGCGGCACCTTGCCGTCCAACTCGCGGCGGATCACGCTGACCGCGTCAAACACGTAGCGCAGCTTGTCCATGTCGGGCACCGCCAGGCGGGCCACGTCTTGCTCATCGCGCACCGGGTGCGCGAAGCGCGGGCCCTCGCCTTCCGCGAAATCCAGGCCCAGGCCCATGGCATGCGGCACGGTCAGGATGTCGGAAAACAGAATGGCCGCATCCAGGTCGAAGCGCGCTAGCGGCTGCAACGTGACTTCCATGGCGTAGTCCGGGTTCTGAGCCAGGCCCATGAAAGAGCCTGCGCGGGCCCGCGTGGCGCGGTACTCCGGCAGGTAGCGACCCGCCTGGCGCATCAGCCAGATCGGGGTATAGGGCACGGGCTCGCGCAAAAGCGAGCGCAAGAACACATCGTTCTTCAAGCTGGAAGCAGACACGACTATCCTCGTTGATCGGAAGCCGTGATTTTACTTCCCTTGGGCGGCAAGCAGCGGCAAGCCCGCACACAGTGCTTGCCAACGCGCAAATGCGGGCACCGGCGCGCCGTTCAAGGACGCAGGCCGCGCAATTGCGCGGCTCGGCGAAACGGGGCCGCGTCGATGCCATGTTTGCGCATCAGCGCCCAGAAGGCCCGCCGATGCTTGGCGGACGCGCGCGCCGCCTGCGCCACATTACCGCCGTGACGCGACAGCGCGTGGTGAATGTAATCGCGCTCAAACCCGGCCACCACCCGCGACTTCGCCAAGCGAAACGCTTCGTGCGCCGGTAGCCGCCGGGGGTCGCGCAAGCTGGCCAGGCCCTGTTCCAGCACGTCGGGCGCCACGCGCGGCCGCGGCGCATGTGGCGGCAAGCCCGCGCCGTCACCGGGCGCCAGATAGTTGGCTGCGGATTCCTGCACCTGGGACGCGCGCTGCTGCTGCCAAGGAGACAGCCGGCCCGCCACCGGCCGGCACAGGCGGCCCAGCCGCACCCGCATGCTTTCCAGGCAGGCGGGCTGAGCCATGAAGTCGGTGGCGCCCAGGCCCAGCAAGTCTTCAATGGCGGGCGCCTTCATATCGTCCATCAGCAGCAACAATGGTGTCGTCAGATCCGCGCCAGCCATCGACAGCGCCGTGCGCGCCCACGCCACCGACCAGGGCGCCACCGGCAGGACGCAGCTGTCATAGCGACGCAGCGCCACCGCCATGCGCGCCAGCACCTGGACGTCAGGTGCCCCGTCTGCCGGCGGCGCCGCGATGTACCCCGCGGTGGGCTGCGCGGCGCTTGTACGCGTGGCGGCAGGCGTTGCATCCATCGGCACCAGATGCAGGCGTACGCGGGGCAACCCGCTTTGATGACGCGCCACCCAGTCGCGCATGGCGGCCTCGTGGCCGGGCGCCAGCAGCACCCCGCAATCCAGGACTTGTCGCACCGCTTTCCCCTTGGCTTGTCAGGCAAAGTTGAAGGCTACTGTTGCCGTTGCGGCCCAGCTATTCGTATCGAACGCATTGCGGTCGCCCCGTCAGCGGCATTGCGGCAAGCCGCTGCAAGCGGAGCGCGCATGAAAAAAGCGGCCAGGGGCCGCTTTTTTCGATCCGGGCGAACCCGGCGTGTACTGCTGTGCCGCTTAGTGCGAACGACCGCCTTGGCGCAGCTTGCGCGCCGCGATGGCTTGCGCAGCCAGCATGGCGAGTTCCGCTTCGACAACTGCGATGTCAGCCTTGTCCTTGGCGTTCGCCAGGGCCTCTTCGGCCTTCTTGCGAGCTTCCACGGCGCGGGCTTCGTCCAGGTCGGAAGCACGGATAGCGGTGTCGGCCAAAACCGTCACGCTGCCCGGCTGCACTTCCAGAATGCCCCCGGCGACGAAGATGTTTTCCTCGCCTTGGTCGGCACGAACGATCTTGACCGTACCGGGGCGTATGCGCGAAATCAGCGGGGTGTGGCCGGGCAAGATGCCCAGTTCACCCGCTTCGCCAGGCAGCACCACGAACTTCGCCTCACCGGAGAAGATCGCTTCCTCTGCGCTGACGACATCCACATGCAGGGTAGCCATATCGGTTCCTTATTGCAGTTTCTTGGCCTTCTCGAAGGCCTCGTCGATCGAACCGACCATGTAGAAGGCCTGTTCCGGCAGGGCATCGCACTCGCCGTCCACGATCATCTTGAAACCACGGATGGTTTCGGCCAGCGGAACGTACTTGCCGGGCGAGCCGGTAAACACTTCAGCCACGTGGAACGGCTGCGACAGGAAGCGCTGGATCTTACGCGCGCGGGCCACGGCCTGCTTGTCTTCCGGCGACAGTTCGTCCATGCCCAGAATCGCGATGATGTCGCGCAGTTCCTTGTAGCGTTGCAGCGTTTGCTGCACGCCACGCGCAACGGCGTAGTGCTCTTCGCCCACGACTTGCGGGTCGAGCTGGCGGCTGGACGAATCCAGCGGATCCACGGCCGGGTAGATACCCAGCGAAGCGATGTCACGCGACAGCACGACGGTGGAGTCCAAATGCTGGAAGGTCGTGGCAGGCGACGGATCGGTCAAGTCATCCGCAGGGACGTACACGGCCTGGATGGACGTGATCGAGCCCGTCTTGGTCGACGTGATGCGCTCTTGCAGCTTGCCCATTTCTTCAGCCAGCGTGGGCTGGTAGCCCACGGCCGACGGCATACGGCCCAGCAGTGCGGACACTTCGGTACCGGCCAACGTGTAGCGGTAGATGTTGTCCACGAAGAACAGGATGTCGCGGCCTTCGTCACGGAACTTCTCGGCCATCGTCAGGCCGGTCAGCGCCACGCGCAGGCGGTTGCCCGGGGGTTCGTTCATCTGACCGAACACCATCGCAACCTTGTCCAGAACGTTCGACTCTTCCATTTCGTGGTAGAAGTCGTTGCCTTCGCGGGTACGTTCCCCCACGCCGGCAAACACCGACAAACCGCTGTGCTGCTTGGCGATGTTGTTGATGAGTTCCATCATGTTCACGGTCTTGCCCACGCCGGCGCCGCCGAACAGGCCGACCTTGCCGCCCTTTGCGAACGGGCACACCAAGTCAATAACCTTGATGCCGGTTTCCAGCAGTTCCACCGACGGCGACAGTTCGTCGAAACGGGGAGCCGATTGGTGGATGCCACGCTTTTCTTCGTGCTGGATCGGGCCGGCTTCGTCGATGGGACGACCCAGCACGTCCATGATGCGGCCCAGCGTGCCGGTGCCGACCGGCACCGAGATCGGAGCGCCCGTGCCCGTGACCTTCATGCCGCGACGCAGACCGTCGCTGGAGCCCAGCGCAATGGTACGCACCACGCCGTCGCCCAGCTGTTGCTGCACTTCCAGCGTCAGGCCCTTTTCGGCGAACGACGAAGACTCGTCGTCAGCCAGGGTAAGCGCTTCATAGATCTTGGGCATGTGATCGCGGGGGAACTGAATATCCACCACGGCGCCGATGCACTGAACGATGGTTCCGTTGCTCATGTCGATTCCTTGCTTGATAGCTTTAGACGGGAGCTGCCTGCCTTAAACGGCGGCAGCGCCCCCTACGATTTCCGAAATTTCTTTGGTGATCGCGGCCTGACGGGTCTTGTTGTAGACCAGTTGCAGCTCTCCGATGACCTTCTTGGCGTTGTCCGACGCCGCCTTCATGGCGACCATCCGGGCCGACTGCTCCGAAGCCATGTTCTCGGCCACGGCTTGATACAGCAGGCCTTCAACGTAACGCTGCAGCAGGTCGTCGATCACGCTACGGGCGTCGGGTTCGTAGATGTAATCCCAGCTGTAGTCCGACTTCACTTCCGACGTCTTGGCCAGGCTTTCGGCACCCGATTGGTACGGATCATCCAAACCACTGGCCAACGGCAGCAGGCGCAGGAACAGCGGCTCCTGCTTCATCGTGTTGACGAAGCGGGTCGAAGCCACGTACAGCGCATCGATGCGGCCGTCCAGGTAGGCGTCCAGCTGCACCTTGATCGCGCCCAGCAGGCGGTCCAGTTGCGGCTTGTCGCCCAGTTGCACTTCCTGGGAAACCAGTTTGGCGCCGATACGGGTCAGCACACCCACGCCCTTGTTGCCGAAAGCGGTCGCTTGCACGGCGATGCCGTTTTTCTCGAACTCTTTCAGCTTGCCCAACGTCACGCGAGTGATGTTGGTGTTCAAGCCGCCGCACAAACCCTTGTCAGTCGTCACCATGACCACGCCGACCGCCTTGACTTCGCGTTCGACCAGGTACGGGTGGCTGTACTCGGGGTTGGCTTGCATCAGGTGCGCAGCAATCTCGCGCACCTTGGTGGCGTACGGACGACCAGCACGCATCCGTTCCTGCGCCTTGCGCATTTTGGATGCGGCGACCATTTCCATCGCCTTGGTGATCTTGCGCGTGTTTTGCACGCTCTTGATCTTGGTTCGGATTTCCTTAATTCCGGGCATTGCGCTTTCCTGTGAAGACTGGCCGATGGGTTCCGCTCACGCCTCAACCATCCGGTAAGGACGGGTGAGGCGTTGCAGACGCCTAACCCATCACTTTCTTAAAAAGCACCGTGCTTCTTGAATTCCTGAACGGCGGTGGCCAGTTCGGCCTCGTCGTCCTTGGACAGTTCCTTGGTGTCTTCGATGCGCTGGATCATGGCCGCATGCTTGGCCTTCAGCTGATCCTTCAGCGACTTCTCGAACGACAGCACTTGGGCCACGTCCACGTCATCCAGGTAGCCGTTGTTGACCGTGTACAGCGTGACGGCCAGTTCCCACACTTGCAGCGGCTGGTATTGCGGCTGCTTGAGCAGTTCGACCACGCGCTTGCCGCGTTCCAGCTGGCGACGGGTGGCGTCGTCCAGGTCGGAAGCGAATTGCGCGAAGGCGGCCAGTTCACGGTACTGCGCCAAGTCGGTACGGATACCGCCGGACAGCTTCTTGACGACCTTGGTCTGCGCAGCACCACCCACACGCGACACCGAGATACCGGCGTTGATGGCGGGGCGGACACCGGCGTTGAACAGGTCGGTTTCCAGGAAGATCTGGCCGTCGGTGATCGAGATCACGTTGGTCGGAACGAAGGCGGACACGTCGCCTGCCTGCGTTTCGATGATCGGCAGTGCGGTCAGCGAACCGGTCTTGCCCTTGACGGCGCCGTTGGTGAACTTTTCGACGTAGTCTTCGTTCACGCGGGCAGCACGTTCCAGCAGACGCGAGTGCAGGTAGAACACGTCGCCCGGGTAGGCTTCGCGGCCCGGCGGACGGCGCAGCAGCAGCGACACCTGGCGGTAGGCCCAGGCTTGCTTGGTCAGATCGTCATAAACGATCAGGGCGTCTTCGCCACGATCGCGGAAGTATTCGCCCATCGTGCAACCGGCGTAGGCGGCCAGGTATTGCATGGCGGCCGAGTCCGAAGCCGAAGCGGCCACGACGATGGTGTATTCCATCGCGCCGTGCTCTTCCAGCTTGCGCACCACGTTGTTGATCGTGGAAGCCTTCTGGCCGATAGCGACGTACACGCAGGTGACGCCCTTGCCCTTCTGGCTGATGATCGTGTCGACAGCGACGGCGGTCTTGCCGGTCTGGCGGTCGCCAATGATCAGCTCGCGCTGGCCACGGCCGATCGGCACCATCGAGTCGATAGCCTTGACGCCGGTTTGCAGCGGCTGCGACACCGAGCGGCGGGCGATAACGCCAGGCGCCACTTTTTCAATGATGTCGGTTTCTTTGGCGTTGACCGGGCCCTTGCCGTCGATCGGCTCGCCCAGCGTGTTGACCACGCGGCCTTTCAGTTCCGGACCGACCGGGACTTCCAGAATGCGGCCGGTCGTCTTGACCTGGTCGCCTTCGGAGATGCCGGTGTAGTCGCCCAGAATAACGGCGCCGACGGAATCGCGCTCGAGGTTGAGCGCCAGACCGAAAACATTGTTGGGAAATTCGAGCATTTCGCCCTGCATCACGTCGGACAAGCCGTGGATGCGGGTAATACCGTCGGTCACGGACACGACGGTGCCCTGAGTACGGACATCAGCCGAAGCGCCCAGGCCCTCGATGCGGCTCTTGAGCAGTTCGCTGATCTCGGAGGGATTGAGTTGCATATTGACTCCTGGAATCCTGTTAGTTGCCTTAAGCGGCGAGCTGATCGCGCATGCGGACCAATTGAGCTTGTACGGAAGTATCGAGCACTTGGTCGCCGACAGCCACGCGCACGCCGCCGATCAACGACTGGTCGACGGTGACGTTGGGCTTGAGCTTGAGGCCGAATTTTTGTTCAAGGGCGGCAACCAGGTCTTTGACCTGGGCGTCGCTCAGCTCGAACGCGCTGGTGATTTCCGCCTGCGCCGTGCCCTCGTGACGATTGCGCAGCACCACGAATTGCGAGGCGATGTCGGGCAGCAGCAGCAGCCGGTCGTTTTCAACCAGCAACTCGATGAAATTACGGGCGGCCTGCGGCAGTTCGGCCTTGATCAGGCCGGAGAACAGCTCGACGCGCTGCTTATCGCCCAGACGCGGGTCGGCCATGGCCTCGCGCACGTCCGGGTTGGAGGCGACCTGCGACATTTCGCTGACCAGGTCGGCCCAGGCCGGCAAGCCGGCCTTGTCGTCGCGCGCTGCGCTGAAGAGCGCTTCAGCGTAGGGCCGGGCAACAGTGGAAAGTTCAGCCATGACGGTCCCGGATTAAAGCTGCGCGCGAAGCTGGTTGAGCAGCTCGGCGTGGGCGCGGGCGTCAACCTCGCGCTTGAGGATCTGTTCAGCACCCTTGACGGCCAACGCGGCAACATCGTCGCGCAGCGAGTCACGAGCGCGCTGGACTTCCTGCGCGGCATCCTGAGCAGCCTGAGCCACGATGCGGGCGCGTTCAGCTTCCGCTTCACGGCGGGCTTGCTCGATCAGGGAGGCGGCTTGCTTCTCGGCCTCGATGATGCGGGCGTGGTTTTCGGACTTGGCAGAAGCCTCGATCAGACTGACGCGCGCCTGGGCTTGAGCCAAGTCGGCTTTGCCCTTCTCGGCGGCGGCAAGGCCGTCGGCGATTTTTTGGCGGCGCTCGTCCATCGCCTTCGTCAGAGGAGGCCACACGAATTTCATCGTGAACCAGCCCAGAACGAAGAACACGAGCATCTGGAAAATGATCGTCGCGTTCAGATTCACGGTCGTTCCTTTAACACCTTGCGGCTCCGACCGCACCCGGAAAGGGGCGTCACGGAGCACTCGATACTTTGCTGGCCGGCGACGGGGCTGTTGCCCACATCGCCGCCAACGTCATGACCCGCCTATTCGCCGGCGGGCGCTGCCTTAACCGACGAACGGGTTGGCGAAGGCGAACAGCATGGCAATACCCACGCCGATCAGGAATGCCGCGTCGATCAGGCCGGCCAGCAGGAACATCTTCGTTTGCAGAGCGTTCATCAGCTCAGGCTGACGAGCCGAAGCTTCCAGATACTTGCCGCCCATCAATGCGATGCCGATGCAAGCGCCGATAGCACCCAAACCGATGATGAGACCGCAAGCGAGGGCAACGAAAGCGACGTTGGTCATGACAACTCCTTGGTTAGAAATCTGAAGTCAAAAATTGAAAAATAAGGGGTACAGCTCAATGCAAGATAATCTTGCTATCCCACGCTGGCCGGGTGGCCAGCGCAGGAAATTCGGGGGATCAGTGGCCTTCGTGTGCCTGGCCGAGATACACCAGTGTCAGCATCATGAAGATGAAGGCCTGCAGAAGAACGATCAGGATGTGGAAGATCGCCCAGATGGAGCCGGCCAGGATGTGGCCGATTCCCAAGCCGATGCTGGCGCCGTTAAAGCCGGTCCAGGCGCCGCCCAGGAGGGCGATCAGCATGAAAATCAGTTCGCCGGCGAACATGTTGCCGAACAACCGCATGCCCAGCGACACGGACTTGGCGGCGTATTCGATCAGGTTCAGCAGCAGGTTGAACGGGGCCAGCACAACGGCGCCCAGGCCATGCGCATGGAACGGCGCGGTGAACAGTTCTTTGACGAAGCCGCCCGGGTGCTTGATCTTGATGCCGTAATAGAACATCAGCAGCAGCACGCCCAGCGACATGCCCATGGGCACGTTCAAGTCGGCCGTCGGCAGAATGCGGTGGTAATAGAGGGGGTCGCCGTGCTCGGCACCCAGGCCGGTCAGGCGCCAGATGGAGGGCAACAGGTCAACCGGCAGCAAGTCCAGCGCGTTCATCAGGATGATCCAGAGGAACACGGTGAGCGCCAGCGGGGCGATGAAAAGACGGCTTTTGGCGTTGTGGACAATGCCCTTGGCCTGGTCGTCGACCATGTCGACGATCATTTCCACGAAGGCCTGGAAGCGGGGCGGCACGCCACTGGTGGCGCGGCGAGCAGCGCGCCACAGGAAGAAAATGACGATCAGACCCATCAGGCCGGACCAGAACAACGAGTCGTAATTGATGATGTCGAACTGAGCAATTGCGCTCTGTTTTTCACCGGTATTGTTCAGATGCACCAAGTGATGCTGAATATACGCGGACTGAGGCGACACGTCGCTGGCAGCAGCCATTTGAATCCTACCCTATTTGCTGTATGCCCGAACCCTTGCGAGCCGGACGATTCCACGATCACGTTTGCCGCTACTTACTGCTCGGCGCTAAGACAACTTGCGGAACATCAAGAGCAGGAGGTAGCCCTTCAATGTGAGTATCAAACCCAGCAATGCGGCAGGCCAAACCAGACTGTCCTGTGCCACACGCGAAAGCACCCACAACAACAACGCCGTTGCGAATAACTTGATCAACTCACCAGAGAGAAAGGTAAAAGGGTTGGCGCGACCAGCCCGAACGCTGACAACCAGGCGCAATGCAAACAATGCATTGGGTATGAAATACGCTCCCGCCCCCGCCAGCGCCGACCAACCCGCCGCCGCCCCTCCGACAACTCCCGCAATTACTGCCGCTGCGAGCCCCATGGCGCCCTGCGCCGCCAATGCCAACAGGAGACCTCGGCTTGCCTGAGCATTCAGCGCGGCGCGGTCTGCGTCGCTAAGCACCAGAACTTTTACTTCATCATCCTGGTCCAACAAATCTCGCTGCTGCTGCTGTTGCGGTTTTTCACCTTGGTGTTCACCCGGTTTTCCACCCGATTGTTCACCCGGTTGTTCACCATACAACGCGCCTCGCATCGAGCCTTGTGCTGAGCTTTGCGCTGCCTCTACTTCTGACCCGCGCATCTTTTGCATCAAGCATCCCCGCTGCACTACTACCCTGTCAGAACCGGCTTGCCCATGCATGTCAGTGCTTTTCAGCCCCGCTTTTGCATACCCGGCCGCCACGTGTTCTTATCCCGCAAGCGTCAAACCCGCAGAGTATAGCGTGAATCTTTTTGCCCAAGCAAATGAACTTTCGGCCGTTTGTAAGGTGGGCGCAACGACCGCGCAACACTGAAATTAGGGACGCGGGCAATGCTTGCTCAATGGTCCCGCAAGCCTTGCCCCACGCGGTCCCGCGATAAAAAAGCGGCCCTTGTACAAAGGGCCGCTTTTAGTTTCGGCAAGCGGTGCTAATACACGGCTGCGATCAATCTTCCTTGACCGGCGGCGGCGCCCACAGACCGTCCAGCGCGGTGTCCTGCGGCCAGTACAAACGCATGCTCAACAGGAACGGACCGTCGGCGGCCGGCGAGCTGATCCAGTTGGAACGCTTCTTCTCGCCCGGGTCGCGACGCTGGATGTAGATGTCCAGCGAACCGTCCGCGTTGTACTTCAGGCCGTCGGTGCTGCGCAGGGCGTAACGGTTGGCCGGGTTCTCGCCAAAGCCGTGCTTGTCGTTATAGACGTGCAGCGACCAGAACGCGTTGGCCGGCGGGAGCTGGCCCTTGTCGAAGTGCAGCACGTAGTCTTCATCGGACTTGAGCTGGCGGCCCTTCGAGTCGGACACGGTCACCGGGTACAGCACGTCTTCCGGCGTCGGCGCGCCCAGGCCCGCGTAGGCGATGGCGGCGCGGCGCGAATAGTCGGTGCCGTAGGTGCCGATGCCGGACAGCACGGTATTCCAGCCATTGATCGGCGTGCCCAGGCGCGCCACGCCATCGGCGATACGGCGACCCGCCAGTGGCTGCGCGTCGGCCAGCGCCTGTTGCACCGCGGGGCTCAGGCGTCCATACGAGAACGGTTGACGGCTATCCAGGCCGATGCGGCGCATGCGGTCCAGGATGGGTGTGTCGTTGGCGTGCGGCGGGTTGTTGCGCAGCACGTCGAAGAACACCGTGAAGAACGACGCGGCGTCCATGCTGGCGGCTTGTTCGGCGGGCGTGCCGTCCGGAACATTCACCGGCGTCGGCATGGGCAAGCCGCTGCCGATCGGCGCCGAGCCCACGCGTGATCCGGTTTGCGGATACGCGTTGCCGGCGTTGCGGTTGCGGTACGGCGTGGTGGCGGAGGCGGCCGGGGCGATAAGCGGCGACGCGGTCATGCCGGCCTGGATCTGATTCACGGCGGCATAGTCTTGCGGGCCGCCCGTCTGCGTCCAGCCGATCAGCCAACCCGTCGAGGTCGGGCTGTGGATGACGTCCATGCCCGTGGGCAGGGTGCCTTGCCAATTCGGGCCGACAATCGCAAACGACTGCGCGCCGCGACCGTTGGTACGCGTGCCGCGCGAGGCGAACACGTCGCTCCACATGTCCAGCGCCGACAGCACCGAGTAGCGGCCGCCGGTATCGGGCAGGTTCACGATCAGCGGCGCTTGCGACACGTCGAACCACAGGCTGGAATACAGCGCAGCGGCGCTGGGCCACGGCGTATCGGCGGCGCGCGGATCGGGGAACGCGGTCTTGTGGCCGAATTGGTTGATTGGCGCGCGGCCGTCCAGCGGCGTCTGCACGGCGGTGGCCTTGCGACGCGCCAGCTCCATCAGCACCATCGGGTAGGCGTAGACATAGGCGTCGATCGCGGTGTCACGCAATTCCGCTTCGCTCGTCTGCGGCGCGGGCGCGGACGAGGCGGGATAGGGCGTTTCGGAAACCAGGCGCAGCGAGGGCTGCGGCGATTGAGCCTGGGTGGCGGTCATGAAGCAGACGCTTAACGCGCCGGCGAGTACCGCGGTCGACCACCGGCGGTTAGCGATAAATGTACGCATGCAAGGCTCCTTCTTGATTTTGTTTGCTAGCGAGCCGCCGCGCGGGACTTGCCAGTGGGGCAAGCCGCTCTGGCGCGGCACCTCTTGATGACGCTTAACCAGCATAGGGAAGAACTCTGCAACAAGGTGCTGCCCAGACGTTTCAAGGCGCAACGTGCCCGCACGCCTGCCGCGCCCATGAAAAAGCGCGCCGGTGTGGGCGCGCTGGGCATCCCGCGACATCGGCGCGGGCGTTTTACTGTCGTAACAAGCCTTAACGGTGTTTAAAGTCCGGTTTGCGCTTTTCGGTAAAAGCCGCCATGCCTTCCTTCTGGTCTTCGGTGGCGAACAGCGAATGGAACACGCGGCGCTCGAACAACAAGCCTTCGTTCAACGAGCCTTCGAACGCGCGGTTCACGCATTCCTTGGCCATCATCACGGACGGCAGCGACATCGATGCGATCACGGTCGCGGCGTCCAGCGCTTCTTCCATCAGCTTGTCGGCGCCGACCACGCGCGAGACCAGGCCGGCGCGCTCGGCTTCTTCGGCACCCATCATGCGGGCGGTCAAGGCCAGGTCCATGGCCTTGGCCTTGCCCACCGCGCGCGGCAAGCGCTGCGTGCCGCCCGCGCCGGGGATCACACCCAGCTTGATTTCGGGCTGGCCGAACTTGGCATTGTCGGCGGCGATGATGATGTCGCACATCATCGCCAGCTCGCAGCCACCGCCCAAGGCGTAGCCGGCCACGGCGGCGATCACGGGTTTGCGAATGCGCTTCAGGGTTTCCCAGTTGCGGGTGATGTATTCGCTGCCGTACACGTCCATGTACGACCAGTCTTTCATGGCGCCGATGTCCGCGCCCGCGGCAAACGCCTTTTCGCTGCCGGTGATGACCACGCAGCCGATGTCGGCGTTGGCCTCGAACGCCAACAGCGCCGCGCCGAGCTCATCCATCAGTTGATCGTTCAGCGCGTTCAGCGCCTTGGGGCGGTTCAGCGTCAGCAGACCGACGCGGCCCCGGGTTTCGACCAGCACAAACGACTCGCTCATTGAATGTCTCCAGTAGGAAGTATGAAATAAGATACGAGCATGAAAAAAGACAACGCTTGCCCCGTACTTTACCGCCTGACGCCCTATGACCCCGCCGGACACCGCTACCGGATAACCCTAACGATCGACGCCCCCTCGCCCGACGGCCAGCGCTTGTCGTTGCCGGCCTGGATTCCGGGCAGCTATCTGATCCGCGACTTTTCCCGCCAGATTGAATCCGTGGCGGCGTACTCGGGTTCGCGCCGGGTGATTGTCGACAAAATCGATAACCACACCTGGCAGGCTGCGCCCGTGGACGGGCCCCTGCGGGTGGAATACGTCGTCTATGCCTGGGACTTGTCGGTACGCGGCGCGCACCTGGATGAAACGCATGGCTTTTTCAACGGCACCAGCGTCTTCCTGCGTGTGCACGGGCAAGACCACCTGCCCTGCCTGGTTGACCTGGCGCCCCCGCGTGGCATCGACGGCTGGAAGGTCTACACCAGCCTGCCGGAAGCCACCGGCCAGCGGGGCGCGGCACGGCGCCACGGCTTTGGCCTGTACCTGGCGCCCGACTACGATGCGTTGATCGACCACCCGGTGGAAATGGGCCGGCCGCAGGTGGTCAGCTTTACCTCGCATGGCGCCGAACACGAACTGGTGTTCACGGGCGTGGCGCCCAACCTGGATCTGGCTCGCATCGCGTCCGACGTGAAGAAGATCTGCGACACGCAGATTGAATTCTTCGAGCCGCGCACCAAGCGCGCGCCCTTCCTGGACAGCTCGAACCGCTACGTCTTCATGACGATGATCACCGGCGACGGCTACGGCGGCCTGGAACATCGCGCCAGCACCGCGCTGATGACGGCCCGCAAAGACTTGCCGGTGCTGGGCCAGCAAGGCCAGGGCGAAGGCTATCGCGGCTTTCTCGGCCTAGTCAGCCATGAGTACTTTCACACCTGGAACGTCAAGCGCATCAAGCCGCAGGCCTTTGCGCCCTACCATCTTGAGCAGCCCGACCTGACGCGCTTGTTGTGGGTGTTCGAAGGCTTCACGTCTTACTACGACGACCTGCTGCTGCTGCGTTCCGGCGCGATCACGCAAACGGAATATCTGCGCCTGCTGGCCAAGACCATCACCAGCGTCGCCCGCACCCCGGGCCGCGCCAAGCAATCCGTGGCGGAAAGTTCGTTCGACGCGTGGACCCGCTATTACAAGCAGGACGAGAATTCGCCGAACGCGCTGGTCAGCTACTACACCAAGGGCGCGCTGGTGGCGCTGGGGCTGGACCTGCTGATCCGCCGCGAAAGCGGCGGCGCGCACTCGCTGGACGATGTAATGCGTTTGCTATGGGACCGCTACGGCCGCGACTTCTTTCAGGGCAAGCCGCAAGGCCTGCCGGAAGACGCGCTGCCGGGGCTGATCCTGGAAGCCACCGGCGTGGACACCCGGCGCTTCATCGCGCGCCACGCCTACGGCACGGCCGACGTGCCGCTGGCCGAACTGCTGGCCGATCAAGGCATTACGTTGCATTGGAAAACGTCGGTCAACATTCCTACGCTGGATGTGCGCACGCGCAAACAAGGCGACGCGCTGACGCTTGCCACCGTGTTGGAAGGCGGCGCGGCGCACAAGGGCGGGCTGTCGGCGGGTGACGTGCTGGTGGCGCTGGACGGATTGCGGGTGGAAGCGCCGGCGGGCCTGGACATGCTGCTGTCGCAATACCTGCCGGGCGACCGCGTGACGGTGCATGTGTTCCGGCGCGACGAGCTGCGCGCGTTCCGCGTCAGGCTGAACGCGCCCGAAGCGCTGGACTGCGTGTTGACGGTGTAAGGACACGGGCGCGCACCACGCGCGCCCCGCTTACCTGATCCGGCTTCTTATTCGTAGAACAGGGTCATCGTGGCGGTCGCGCTGATCTTGCCCCCCGTGAACTTGGGCGCAGTCTGGTAGTAGCGCGCGGCCAAGGGAATCGACACGATGGCCGGGCCCGCGTTGGGCGTCGACGTGATTTCCATGCGCGTCTCCAGCGGTTGAACGACATTGCTGCCAACGTCCCCCATCACCAGTTGCACCCCCACCCCTTTCGCCATTCCTTCTGCGCTGGAGTTCCTGATCACGTTGTTTTCCTGGCCCGGCGCGTCGATCCGATAGGCGACTTTCACGCCGGGGTCGCATGCCAGATTGACAGTAAAGGGGTGGGCACCGGCCGTGGCGCCCACATGACCCAGATCCCGGTCACGAATGGTAGGCATGTCCACCTTCATTTCGCTGTCAATGGGCAGGCAGCTGATGATCTTTGCGTCGTAGCCAAGGTTGTTGAAGACGATAGCGTTGCTGACCAAGGCGCTGTAGCGCACTTCAACGCGTAGGTCCCGCGTCGTTCCGGACTGGATCGGCCCTGTCTTGATGAAATCGATCCTGAAAGTCTGCGGTGGGGTGTAGTCCCAGGGATTGAGATTTCGTTTTGGCGTCATGGGCGACGGCATGAACACGCCGTATTCGTGCGGCCAGAAGACGCGTACCCCGATGCCCGGTATGCCCGACGCATACACCCTGTCGTAGCCGGCGACCGGGGTGGGGTTCGACACGAATCCGTACGAAAACGTGTCTCGCGTAGAAGTGCACTTGACCTTGGCCGCGGGGTCGTTGATGGAAATGGAGTGGATCGTGCTGCCCACGGGCGCGGGGC
>NZ_JBLVOL010000009.1:38383-39850 GCF_053543755.1 Achromobacter semiaridum
CGCGCCCCGGCCGGACCGCATCAAGCTGTGCTTCGGTAATGGTGGTCACGCGGCGGTCGCCGGAGCACGACGCCCAGATCGAGCCGCTTGCTGACATCAACAACAGCCCAAGGCTGAATCCGCGAATGATGGCTTTCATGATGTCTTCGCTTCCTGCTGCGCGGGTATCGCCGGCACGTGGGGCGCCTCCACGCAAGGCAATTCCAATTGGGGGTAATACATGCCGCCCTCCGCCGTCTGCTCGTCGATCTGGTAAGCCGCCCGGCATTGCTGATCGGCGCCCGAGCCCCATTTGGCGACCAATTGACCTCTGCCATGCAGTCCACGCACGAACGCCCGCCCTCCCTGGCCCACCAATGTGACCGCGTCGACGCCCGCGATGCTGAGTTCAGCGCCCATTGGCATGGCAGCCCCATGTTCACGCACCAGCTTTAGCAGAATGGGGCGGCCGACCACGGTGGGATATCGCAACAGCACGACCGCCCCGGCGCGCGGCGCTACCTGCTGCGACGTCATTTCAAATTCGACGTCTTGCGACGTACCCTTGGGGTCCAGCGCCACATCATTGCGGCGATAAGGCATCAGGCCCGCGACCACGCCGTATCCGTTTCCGTCGATACGGCCGCGCGAGTTCGATCCGATTGCGGCGCCCTGGGCATCCGGTGCATGCAGCACGGCTATGGTCTCGCCCTGGCTCTGCGTCGCGTTGATGCCGCCGGCATGCGCTACCAGGGTCCCGCGCATGCCCGCGCCAAGTTGGCGATAGTTGTCGCCGCGACTGCCTGACAACATATAGGTTGCATGCCCCGTGTCGTAGCGCACGCTGCCGCCCTGGTTGGCGCTGCGCTGGTCGCGGTTGCGGTCTTGGGATGCATAGACGTTGTAGCCGAACTGCCCCGCTTCGCCCGCGGATCCGCTTAACGACGCATTGACGGCGCTATCTCCCTGGCCCTGCGTGTTCAGCGATGTGCTGAAAAAAGGCGTATTCGAGCCGCGCCCCAGCGGCACGCTCAGGCTCAACAGGTATTGATTACCGAAACGGCCGCTGTCGTCTCGCGTGCGAGTCACGCTGACGCTCAGGGTGCCCCAACGGTATCCATTGGAGTAGCCCGCGTAGAAGCTGGTGTCGCGGCGTTGGTCGCGCCCCCAATAGTTCTGCGCCACGCCGGACAAGGCCACTTGGCCCCAGCCGTCCGCCAGGGGTTGGCTTATGTTCATTTGCAGGCGGCTACGTTCCTGTTCGCGGGTCGGTGCGCCATCGCGCCCAGCGACACGGCGCGAGAATTCTCCAAAGCCCAGGTAGCCCTCGCTGGAGAACCGGTACGCCACCACGCTGAAGTTCGTTGACGTCGGCTCCAGCAGCTTGCTGTAGCTAAGGCGCAGGCTGCGCCCACTTTCAACGTCGCTTGCGCGCTGCCCCGCATGGCGTAGCGGCTTGGCGCGTGATTGCGTCAAGTCGGGGGCAAG
>NZ_JBLVOL010000009.1:39888-51809 GCF_053543755.1 Achromobacter semiaridum
GCCGCCACCCCACCCTGCACCGCGCGATACCGCTGGGCGGCAATGATGCCGCCATAGCCCGTTACCGTGTCGGACAGCCCACGTTGGTAGGTGCCTTGCAAAAACGCGGGCGGGGAAACCAGCGTGTCGTCGCGATAGCGACCACCCGTCAGGCTGAAACGGGAACTGCCTGGGCGCAGCAATTGCGCAACCGATGCATAAGGCACCAGGAACCGCTTGGTGCGGCCATCGGCTTCGGTGACCGTGACATCAAGATCGCCCGCGTAGCCGGTGTTGTAGAGGTCATCGATGGCGAAGGGGCCAGGCGATACGGTGGTCTCATACAGCAGGTTGTTACCTTGCCGCACGCTGACTTTGGCCGTGGTGTCGGCAATACCGCGCACCACCGGCGCAAAACCGCGCATGGAATCGGGCAGCATGCGTTCGTCGCTGCTTAGTTGAATGCCCGTGTACGGAATGCTGTCGAAGATATTACCGGGCGTGTAGAACTGCCCAAGGGTCAATTGCGCGCCAAGCGGTGTCGCATCGCGCTGCACATAGCTGCTTAACGCCTGGTAGTGGCTGCCGCCCGACGCGCCGATCCGGTTCGCCATGCTGAACGACCCGTTGTGCCGAAAGCGCAAGGCGCCCAGGTTCAAGCCCGCGTTCACGCTGCTGTAAAGCTGCCGGTTGTCTTGGTTGGCGTAGCGGTTGGACGATAGGTTGATGCCATAGCTTAGAAAGCCCGCGTTCACGCCCGTGTCCCATTCTTCCGGCGGCACATAACCGCGCGCCGTCGACTTCAGGTAGAGCTGCGCAATGGACAGATCGGCCCGCAGTTCGGACAGGTCGATATCAAAGCGGCTAGCGGGCGGAAGGCGGTCCAGCCCCACGCAATCCGCTTCGGCGGCAGGGGCCGGCGGCCACCCATCCAGCAGCGTGACGTTCAGGCCGATCTGCTCGAACACCTTGGCGGGCAGACACGGTTGGGTATCGTTGTCTGGCGGTGGTGCTGCCGAATTGCCGCTACCCCCCCCGTTTACCTTGCGCACGCTGACCTGCTGGCGCCCCACGCGGTTGCCGTTCAGGTACAGGTCCAGTTGGTAGATGCCGGGCGTCAGGAGATTGCCACGTTGGAATCGCGACAGATCCACGGGCTGCCCACGGCGTCCGGCGAAGAACGCCGGGTTGAATTCGACGGCTTCGTTGGCCTGCACGGCGACGCCGAACAAGCTGGATACGAGCAGGAACGCGCTGCTTAATCGCATGCGACGATACACGGCGCCGCCTAAGGCTCAAGCGGACTTTCGCGCTGCACGGTTGCGCCATAGTCGTTGATCCATTCGAACGCCACCGATCCCGAGGTGCCGGCGGCTTGCGAAATTTTGTCCGCGCCGAACTCGGTCACGGACCGGGGGGCCAGCATGTGCACGGGCACCGACACGGCAGCGCCGCGCCCGCCGGCCGCCTTTACTTGCGCGCCGGTCAGCGAGACGTGAAAGGCGCTGTCATTGCGCACCTGCAGCGCCGCGCCCTTGCTGGTGTGCACCACGCGCCATTGCAGCTTCAGGACGGCCTCGCCCGGCGTGCCCGGCAACCCGACGGGACGAAAGAAAAGCTTGATGCGGCTACGGAAGGCCAGTTGCATGTGGTTGGCCACCTGCCCGGAAGGCAGTGGCGGGACGTCCAGCACATTCAGCCAGAACACCGATTCCCGGTCGGTCGCAACACCGGTATTGGGCAGATGCGCCACACGCAAGGTCTGCCCCGTGCGCGGATTGATACGCGCCAGCGGCGGCGTAATCACGAACGGCACATCAACGTCGTCTGGGTCAGATTCCAGATCGCCGTCGTCAATCCAGGCCTGCACCAACGCGGGCCGAGCGCCCTCATTGGTCAGGCGAAGAGTGACTTCACGCTCTGACGCCGGATAGATGAGCCTGGTGCCGCCGATAACCACGTTGGATTGGGCGCTAGGAGGCAGCAGGGTCACACAAGCCAGGCAGAGCAACGCGCAGAAGCGACGAAGCTTGGTGGCCCGGCTTGCGTGGTCCGGAAGCCCCCTGAGCGTACGCTCAAGGGGAACCGGCTTCATTCGTAGATCAGATCCAGCAGGACTTCGGTCTGGACCGGGCCGGCCGTGGTGCCGGCGGTGGGCGCCAGGTACTGAGCGTAGAACTCGATCGTCGCGGACTTGTCCGCGATGGTGATCGTTTCGGCGCCAGCGCCCGTGAACAGATTGATGGGCTGGTACTTGCTGTTCAGCAATTGGACTTGTGCGCTTGACGGGCTTTCGTTTTCTTTGGACGCCGCCTGGTTGATCAGTGCGCCGGTGGCGCTGTCGACGTTTGCATCGCGGTTAAAGCGCGTGACGACCTTGGTGGCCGAACAGCCAGTCAACTCCAGAGTGACGAGCTGGCGCGCCGCCACATCGTTCGGCTTGGCCAGCGCACTGACGCTGACAGGGTCGAGATTCACCTGAACGACCCCTTCTTTGCCCAGCCCGTTGATTGCGCAGGTCGATGAAGACACGTGGCCCGTGAACACAAACTTCACATCGGCCGCCAGCGCGCTGCCGCACAACAGCAAGGACGAAAACGCAATACCTGCCGCAACAATCTTGTTATTCACCGAACTCTCCGACTGACTTGCCCCCAGGGCTCGCAACCCGCGTGCCTTGGGTCCGCCGCGTAGAGTCAGGCTGAAGCCTTCAACGCATCAACGCAGGGACGAGTGCCATTGTTTCGAATCCGCCGGGCCGGAAATATGAGAAAGTTCTCAAAGCAAAATCGTGCTAGGTCTGATGACGCCGATGCGCAACACATCGGCCAGCTTCTGTCATCGCCGTTAATTCAGTTTGGCGCCCGACACGGTCACTGCCTGCTTCCAGGTATCCAGTTCGCGGTCGATATGGCGGGCGAATTCGGCGGGCGTGGACCCCACCGCTTCATAGCCGTAGCCAGCCAGTTGCTGCTTCAAGGCAGGCTCTGCCACCGCGCTGGCGATACCTTGGCTTAACGCGTCCACGATGCCCGGCGGCGTGCCCGCCGGCGCCAGCACGCCATACCAGCCGTTCACGACGAAGCCCGGCACGCTTTCGGCTACCGTCGGCACGTTGGGCAATAGCGGCGACCGGCGTTCGCCCGTCACCGCGATTGCCTTCAACTTGCCGGCCTGCACCTGCGGCAACGACGTCGAGATGCTGTCGAACATCAGCGACACCTCGCCACCCAGCAATGCCACTACCGCGGGGCCGCTACCTTTGTAGGGCACGTGCATCATGTCCGTGCCGGTCTGGTTCTTGAACATCTCGGCGGCCAGGTGGCTGGTGTTGCCGTTGCCCGCCGACGCAAAACTGAGCTTGCCGGGGTGGTTCTTGGCGTAGGCGATCAGTTCGGGGATTGTGTTGGCCGGCGTGTTCAAGGGCGCGGCCACCAGCATCGGCAAGGTGGCAACGAGCGACACCGGCGCGAAGTCCTTGCGCGTGTCGTAAGGCAATGACGGATACAGGCTGGGGTTGATGGCGTGCGCGGCCAGCACCATCAGCAGCGTATAGCCGTCGGGCTTGGCGCGCGCCAGTTGCGCCGAGGCAATGGCGCCGCCCGCGCCCGGTTTGTATTCCAGCACCACCGGCTGGCCCCACATCTTCTGCAATTGCGCGCCCAGGGGCCGAGCCAGCATGTCGGCGCTGCCACCGGGCGGGTACGGGATCAGCAAGGTGATGGGCTTGTCCGGATAGACGGGCGCGGCGTGCGCGGCGACCACGGGCAACACGCATAGCGCGGCGGCGGCCAACAGGGATCGGATCATCAGCGGTCTCCTTGGCCCGAAGCGGGCTGGATGGGTCGGGCTTGGTGGGTCGGGCTTGCAGGGTCGGGGCTTGCAGGGTCGGCTTGCAGGGCCGGGCTGGAACTTGGCTGTGAATGCGGGGCGGTCACGCCAGACGCCATCACGCGTAGCGCGGGGCGCCGGCGGCATCCAGCACGATCACACGCGGCGTCTCGGGAAAGCGCAAGGGCGCATCGGTCACCGAACGCAGATACGCGGCGTTGACGCCCTCGGTCATCGCGTAAACGCTCAAGCCGCCGGGCGTCACGTCGATCACCGCCAGATCGGTGTAGATGCGCGTGACCACGCCCTTGCCTGTCAGGGGATAGCTGCATTGGCGCAGCACCTTGGGCGCGCCGTCGCGGCCACGGTGTTCCATGGTGACCAGCACCTGCTTGGCGCCCACGGCCAGGTCCATGGCGCCGCCCACGGCGGGGATGGCATCGGCCGCGTCCGTCTTCCAGTTGGCCAGGTCGCCCGTTTCCGACACTTGGAACGCGCCCAGCACGGCATAGTCCAGATGACCGCCGCGCATCATGGCGAACGACACGGTGTGCTCGGTGATGGATGCGCCGTTCAGCAAGGTGATGGGTTGGCGGCTGGCGTTGATGAGGTCCGGGTCCACGTCCTTGCCGCTGGCGGCGGGGCCCATGCCGAGGATGCCGTTTTCGCTGTGCAGGAGGATGTCTTTGTCGGGAGGCAGGTAGTCGCCCACCAGCGTCGGCATGCCGATGCCCAGGTTCACGATGGACCCGTCGGGGATATCGCTGGCCAGCAACTGCGCGATCTGCTGCCGGGTCAGGCCGGTGATGGATCGCGCATGGGGATCGCCGTCGTTGCGCTGGTTGCCTCGATTGCCGTGATTGCCTTGATTGCCCTGGTTGCCCTGGTTGCCTTGGTCATTGTGATTGCTCTGCATGTCAGCCCTCCACCCGCACCACGGATTTGACGAAAATGCCTTGCGTCATGACCTGCTCCGGCACGAAGGTGCCCAGCGGCACGATCTCGTCCACCTGAGCGATGGCGTGGCCCGCCGCCATGCACATGACCGGATTGAAGTTGCGCGCCGCGTGCCGGTACATCAGGTTGCCCCAGCGGTCGCCCAGGTGCGCGCGGATCAACGCGTAGTCCGCACGCAGCGGCTGTTCCAGCACATAGCCCACGCCATCGATCACTTCCTGTCGGCGGCCTTCGGCCAATTCGGTGCCGTAGCCGGTGGGGGTATAGAACGGCCCCAGTCCGGCGCCGGCCGCGCGCAGCCGTTCGGCCAGGGTGCCTTGCGGCACGCATTCCAGTTCGACCTCGCCGGCCCGATAGGCACGGGCGAAGGCGTCCGAATTGGGCGGGCGCGGGTGCGAGCAGATGATCTTCCTGACCTGTTTACGGATCAGCAGCGCGGCAATGCCGCGCTCGAAGGTGCCGGCGTTGTTCGAGATGATGGCCAAGTCGCGCCGCCCCGATTCCGCCAGACATTGCAGCAATTCGTAGGGCACGCCGGCCTCGCCGAAGCCACCCACCAGCACCGATGCACCATCGGGAATAACGGCCACGGCCTGGGCCATGGACGCCTGGATCTTGTCGATCATCTATTGCTCCTGGGCCAGTCCGGCCGTGTCCACGATTTGCTTCCAGCGCGCGCGTTCCTGGTCGATGAAGGCGGTGAATTCGGCGGGCGTGTTGCCGCCCGCCTGGCCGCCCATGGCTTTGAAACGCCCGCTGATATCGGGGCTTTGCACCACGTCGCGCGTGGCGGCGTAGAGTTTGTCGACGACGTTTGCCGGCGTGCCCGCCGGCGCGATCAACCCGAACCACGCGGTCACGACCATGTCCTTGACGCCGGCTTCAGCCATGGTGGGCACGTCCGGCAGTTCGGCCAGCCGCTTGTCGCTGGTCACCGCCAGCGCGCGCAGCTTGCCCGACTGGATGTACGGCATGGAGCTGGGCAGGTTGTCGATCATGAACGTGAACTGCTGGCCCAGCAGCGCGGCCACGGCGGGGCCGGCGCCCTTGTACGGGATATGCGTGCCGGCCACGCCCGCGCGTTGCTTGAACAATTCGGCGGACAGATGCGGCGATTGACCCGCGCCGGAGCTGCCGAAGGACACCTTGGACGGGTCGCGCCGCGCCTGCGCCTGCAAGTCGGCCACGCTGCGCACGGGCGACGCTTCGTTCACGACCAATACATTGGGCACCGAGATCACCAACGTGACCGGCGCAAAGTCGGCGGGCTTGTAGGGCAGCGTCTTGTACAGCGCGTAGTTGATGGCGTTGGGGCCGATATTGCCCATCAGCAGCGTGTAGCCGTCAGGCTTGGCGCGCGCTAGCGCCTGGGCGCCGATGATGCCGGCCGCGCCCGCGCGGTTTTCCACGATGACCTGCTGGCCCAGCTTGGCCGCGAGCTTGTCGGCGATGAGCCGCGCCGAAATATCGGTGGTGCCGCCAGGCGCGGCGGGGATGATCAGGGTGATCGGCCGTTCCGGCCAGGCGGCGTGGGCCGGACCCGCGATGGCGGCCGCCATCACGCCCGCGGCCAGCCAGCGATGCGCTTGCAACATGCTTGTCTCCGAACGCGGTCATGGATGACCAACTTGTGGGGCAAGTGTGTGCGGCGCGCCGGCAAATGCCAATTCTGCAATCTGGAGGGCAGGCTTCGCCTGAGCTTAACGCCGAGGCGGGCGCGCGGATCTTGCAAGGCGGGTCCGGCCGGGTGGCGACTCTGGAAATTTGGCGTTGGGCTTGGGCTTGGGCTCAGCCTGCCGCGCTTCGCACGAGGACTTAGTCGCCCGCGCGTTCCCAGCGGCGCTGGATGGCCTTGGCCGCCACCACGCCGTCCGCCATCGACGTCACCACGCAAGGGTGCATGCGGTGGGCGACTTCGCCGATGGCATAGATGTCCGGCACGCTGGTCTGGGCGGTGGCGAAGTCGGTGCGGATGTAGCCGCGTTCGTCGCGGGCCAGTTGCAGGCCGTCGGCAAAGGCGGCTTGCGGTTCCCAGCCATAGAAGACCAGGATCAGGTCGTACTGCCGGCCGTCCACGCTGCGGTGAGCGGGGTCGACGGTGTAGGGGCCGATGCGCACGCCTTCGCGGCCGGCGCGGGTAACCCATTGCTGCTGGGCGCGCACGCTGCGCGCATACAGGTGCACCATGCGCGCGCCGCGATTGCGCACGTAAACGTAATTCTCGAAGGCGTTGTCGCCGCCGCCCAGCACCGCCACCGACAAGCCGGAGTAGTCCTGCGCGACGATGGGCGAACCCGGGCCGACCAGCACGCCGGGCCACGATGCGCCCGGCGGATGATCGGGCAGGCCCTTGGCGCGCACACCCGAAGCGATGACCAGCGTGCGGCCGCGCACCCGTTCCTGACCGCCGTCGGGTCCAGCCAAGGTGGCCTGGACACCGCCTTTGCAGGGCAGCACATCGACAACGCGCGTGTCCATGCGCAGCGGCACGTTGGCGGCGCGCACGCTGGTGTCGATATTGGCGGCTACCTGTTGCCCCGTCACGCCCGGCAGCACGGCGATCCAGTCGTCGGCAAATGGATTGTCCTGGGCCAGGCCGCCCAGGCGGGCGCCGGCCTCGACTAATATCGGGGACAAACCAAGCCTGGCCAACCACAGGGCGCAGGACGCGCCGGCCGGGCCGCCGCCTACAATGACCGCATCGTGCATGTGTTGCATTTCCACCCTTATTGACCGCGCCGGCGCCTCACGGGTGCCAGGACGTGGCGCAATTGTAGCCAGCGCGCCGCCCCCGATCCGCCGTCCCCTTACAATTCCGGCTGTCCCACCCAGGTTTTCATCATGCCCACACGTCGCATCATCCTTTCCGGGCTTGCGCTCGACGCCCGCATCGGCATCCTCGAACACGAGCGCCGCGCCACCCAGCCCCTGCATGTCGACGCCGAATTCGATGTGGACATCCAGCGCTCGGTCGACGACCACGATATCCACAGCGTGCTGGACTACCGCCGTCTGCGCGAGGCCATCGTCGAGGAATGCACGCAAGCGCATGTGAACCTGATCGAAACCCTGTCCGAACAAGTCGCCGCGCGCCTGTTGGCCGACTTCCAGGAAATCCGCTCGTTACGCTTGCGCATCAGCAAGCCCATGGCCTTTTCCGACTGCGCGGCGGTAGGCGTGGAAATCCAGATTTCACGTTGATCATGAACGATATTGCTCCGCCCCCCGCCGTCCGCACCCCCGAGGTCCGCTTTCGCACCGAGGCCGAGGAAAAAGCCCGCCACGAAGGCAACAAGCTGACCAAGCGCCTGGCCCGCGAGACGACGCGCGCGCTGTCCGACTACAACATGATCGAAGAAGGCGACCGCGTGATGGTCTGCCTGTCGGGCGGCAAGGATTCCTATGCCATGCTGGACATCCTGTTGCAGCTGCAAAAGCGCGCGCCGTTCAAGTTCGAGCTGATCGCCGTCAACCTGGATCAGAAGCAGCCCGGCTTTCCCGACCACATCCTGCCTCAGTACCTGAAAGACCTGGGCGTGCCTTTCCACATCGAGACGCAGGACACGTATTCCATCGTCACGCGCGTGCTGGAAGAAGGCAAGACGATGTGCTCGCTCTGTTCGCGCTTGCGTCGCGGCATCCTGTACCGCGTCGCGTCTGAACTGGGCGCCACCAAGATCGCGCTGGGCCACCACCGCGACGACATCCTGGCTACGTTCTTCCTGAACCTGTTCTATGGCGGCAAGGCCAAGGGCATGCCGCCCAAGCTGGTGTCGGACGACGGCCGCCACACGGTGATCCGCCCGTTGGCCTATGTGGCCGAAACGGACCTGATTGCCTACGCCGAGCTCAAGCAATTCCCGATCATTCCGTGCAACCTTTGCGGCTCGCAGGAAAACCTGAAGCGCAAGGAAGTGGGCCGGATGATCAAGGACTGGGACAAGCAGCATCCGGGCCGCTCGTGGAACGTGTTCAACGCGCTGTCGCGCGTGGTGCCGTCGCACTTGATGGACCGCGACCTGTTCGACTTTGTCGGCCTGAAACCCACCGGCGTGCCGGACGCGAATGGCGACACGGCGTTTGACGCGGTGGACCCGGACGACAACGCGGCCGACGCCTGCGGCGACACACCCGGCGCCACCCCGGACGCATCCGCCCCGGGCGCGATCGTTGAAAAGAAAGTGACGTTCACGCGCCAGTAATCGGCGCTCGGAGCCAGGGGCCGCCCACGGCGGCACCCTGCCCGTTTTTGGCGCACCGCTACGTTTTTGCGCGCCACTACGTATCAACGCGGCGGCAAGAACGACAGCACCGCCCGCGTGAACTCGGCGGGCTGCTCAATATTCGAAAGATGCACGGTGGGTAGCTCCAGCAGGCGCGCGCCCGGCACCGTGGCCGCGATCAATGCGCCATGGCTGGCGGCGGTGACCGTGTCGTCGCGCCCGGCGATCACCAGCGTGGGGCGGTCGATCAGCGCAATCGTGCGTCGCAAATCCGCGTCGCGCACCGCCGCGAAGGCGCCGGCCAGGCCCTGAGGATCCATCGCCAGCAGCATGGCGCGAAAGCGATCGATGACCGGGCCACCCACGCGCAACATATCGGCCGGAAACCAATTACCCAGAAACATCGCGGCGGTGTCCGACATGTCCCGCGCCCGCAGGGTTGCGGCGATGCGTTCGTCCCATTGCGGCGTGGGGCCCAGGTACGAAGACGTGTTGGCCAGGATCAGGTGGTCAATGCGCTGCGGCGCATGTATGCCCAGCCACTGGCCGATGAAGCCGCCCAGGGACAGCCCCATGAAATGCACGCGGGCAATGCCCAGCGCGTCCAGCAGTTCGATGACATCCCTGCCCAGCCGATCCATCGAGTAAGCCCCCGCCGGCACACCGGACGCGCCATGCCCGCGCGTGTCGTAACGCAGCAGCCGGAAGTGCCGCGACAGGTCCACGACTTGGTCGTCCCACATATGCAGTGTGGTACCGATGGAATTCGATAGGACCAGCACCGGCCGGTGCTGCTGACCATCCAGCCGATAGGCGATCCGTACGCCATCGCCCGTGGTGAATGTGGAAGTTGTAATCGTGGAAGTTGTGGTTGTGGAAGTTGTGGTTGCGGACATCGTTTGCATGATCATGCTGCCTTCAAGGGTGAACATGATGCCCAGCGTAGTTGCGCGGCTTTGAATAAGAAATTACAAAGTTCGCACAGTCTTTGTCGGAAAACCGAACATGAACGACTTCACCCTGCACGACCTCCAGTGCTTTGACGCCGTGGTGCGCCTGGGCGGATTTCAGGCTGCGGCCACCGCGCTGCATCGATCCCATCCCGCCGTGTTCGCCGCGGTGGGAAAGCTGGAGCGGCAATTGGGCCTGATGCTGTTTGACCGCAGCGGCTACCGGGTGCGGCCGACGCCGGCGGGCAGATCATTTCACCAGCACGCCACCGGTCTGCTGCGCGAGTTCGACGCACTGCGCACGCATGCCGCGCAATTGGCGATGGGCGAAGAAAGCGAGCTGCATGTGGTGATTGGCGACTTGTGTCCACGGCCCCAGATGCTGGCCTTGCTTGGCGGTTTTTTTGCGCTGTGCCCGGGCACGCGTCTTAACCTGCATTTCGAGGCGGTGGGCGGCCCGGTGGAACGGTTGCTGGATGGCGACGCCGATCTAATCCTGCATCGGGTGGACCGGGGCGAATCCCGCATCGACTGCCTGGACTTGCTGGACGTGCCGTTCATTCCCGTCGTGGCACCGGGTTTTCTACCCGCGTCGCCGCGCCCCATCACGCCCCGTCTGCTGCGCGGCTACACGCAGTGCGTCATGCGCGATACCGCGCGCCATACACCCGCGCGCAGCTACTTCATGATCGAAGGCGCGCATCAATGCACGGTGCCGGACCAGCAGATGAAAAAGGAGATCATCTTGCAGGGCATGGGCTGGGGCCACCTGCCGCGCTTTTTGATTGAAGACGAATTGCGCGACGGGCGCCTGCTGGACATCACCAGCCGCCATCTGCCGGGCAGCGTCGAGGCGTTGGTTGCGGCGCGGCGCAGCGACCGGCCGCAAGGGCCGGTGCTGAATCGTCTGTGGAAATATCTGGAAGCGGCCGTTGGCAACGGCCAGCCGTTTTGCGCAGGGCACGAGTCCGAGGCGGTTACGCGTTCAGCACCCGAATCGGCTTGCCCGTCTGAAACGCCTTCACGGCGTCCAGCGCGTTCTGGTAGAACGCCTCGAAATTCTCGCGGCTGACGTAGCCCAGGTGCGGGGTCAGGATCACGTTGTCCAGGTCGCGCACCGAGTCGGTGGGCGATAGCGGCTCTTCGGGGTAGACGTCCAGGCCGGCGCCCGCCAAGCGGAATTTCACCAGCGCGTCCATCAGGGCTTCGTTGTCGACCAGCCCGGCGCGTGACGTGTTCACCAGATAGGCGGTTGGCTTCATCGCGGCCAGCGCCGCGGCGTCCACCACGTGACGGCTGCGCTCGGACAAGATCAAGTGCAGGCTGACCACGTCGGACGTGGCAAACAGCGTGTGCTTGTCGACGCGCTTGACCCCGGCCGCCTCGGCGCGTTCGTCCGTCAGGTTGGGGCTCCAGGCGACCACGTCCATGCCGAAAGCCAGGCCCACCTTGGCCACGGCCGCGCCCAGCTTGCCCAGGCCCAACACGCCCAGCCGCTTGCCGGCCAGCGGCTCGGGCATGGCGGTTTGCCACATGCCGCGGCGCATGGCCGCGTCTTCCGCGGGCAGGTGCTTGAAGAGCCCCAGGATGTGCGCCCAGGCCAGTTCGGCCGTGGCGGTGTTGGCGGCGGCGCTGCCCGGCGCGCCGCACACGACGATGCCCTGCTGCGTGCAGGCTGGCATGTCGATGGCGTTGTTGCGCATGCCGGTGGTGATCAACAGGCGCAGCTTGGGCAGCGCGCGGATGCGTTCCGCGGGAAACGGCGTGCGTTCGCGCATCGCCACGATCACGTCGAAGGGTTCCAGCGTGGCCTCGACCTGCTCAGTCGGAATGAAGTTGTTGAAGATCTGCACCTCGGCGTCACCGCCCAGCGAGGTCCAATCCGCATAGCGCCGTGCTACGTCGTGGTAATCGTCGAGTATTGCGATTTTCAAGTGTCTTCTCCGGGTGGCAAGGCGGCTATCACGCCAGCCACCCGGCC
>NZ_JBLVOL010000009.1:51841-62463 GCF_053543755.1 Achromobacter semiaridum
CCGGCGCGATCAGCGCCGGTCAGTTCAAGCGTTCTTTCAGTTGGTCCAGCGGAATGGCGCCGCTAACGCGCGAGCCATCGGCAAAGAACAGCGTGGGCGTGCCGCGCACCATCAGGCGGTGGCCCAGCGCAAGCAGCTTGTCTTCAGGCACATCGCAATTGGCGGTGGCCGGCTTCTTGTTGCGCACCATCCAGTCGTCCCAGGTCTTGCCCTGGTCCTTGGCGCACCAGACGTCGCGCACCTTGTCCTTGGAATCGGGCGACAGAATCGGGTACATGAAGGTGTAGACGGTGACGTCGTTCAGGTCTTCCATCGTCTTGCGCAGCTGCTTGCAATAGCCGCAGTTGGGATCTTCAAATATAGCGACCTTTTTTGCGCCGGTGCCCTTGACCTGCTTGATGGCCAGTTCCAGCGGCAGCTGATCAAACGTGACGGCGCTGAGCTTTTCCTGCGACTCGCGGGTGACATCGCGGCGCGTCATGGCGTCTATCAACGGACCTTCCATGACCCAGGTGACTTTTTCGTCCGTGTAGAGCAGGTCCATGCCCAGCTGCACTTCGAAAATGCCGTAAGGCGTCAGGCGCACGGCGGTGACGTCCATGCCGGAAAAGCGTTGTTCGAAGCGTTCCTTGACGGCATCGAGCTGCGGGGTCGACACGCTTTTTTCGCCCTGGGCGGGTTTGCCGACCGACTCGGTGGAGACGGCCTTGCCTTGGGCCGGCGCCTGCGCCAGTGCCGGGGCGGACAAGCCCAGCCCACCGGCCAGGAAACAAGCCGCCAGCGTGGCGGAGATGCGGAAAGTCATGGGTGCTCCTGTACTTATCGTGTTCTTTGGGGGAAAGCGTAACTCATCCGGCAAGGAGCCGGGCCGGACGACATGCCGGTTGGACGCGGAAAGGCGAAGTGTCCTTCAGACGCCCGGCGCGCTTCAAGGTTCCAAAAGAAAACCTCAAAGCGCGGGGCTGGCCGCCCGTGCCTGGCCGCCGCGCCTGGGCATACACCCTGGCGCCGCTTTAATTGGCCGATGCACCCGCGATCAGGCGGCGTTTGACCAAGGGCGCGCGTTCCACCACATGCATCCCGGCGTTTCGCAACCACACCAGCGGCGTCGCGCGCGAGGCGAACAGTTTGTGCAGGCCGTCTGTGGCCAGGCGCATTGCCAGCACCGGTTCGGCGCGGGCGCGTTGGTAGCGGTGCAGCACGCGAATGTCGCCCGCCGAGCGGTAGGACTCGCGGCCGGCCACGGTGCGGGCCAGCGCCTCGACGTCGCCCAGGCCCAGGTTCAGGCCCTGCCCCGCCAGGGGATGCAGCCGGTGCGCGGCGTCGCCGGCCAGCGCGATGCCGGGCGCCACCATCTGCGCGCGTTCCAACGTCAGCGGAAAACCGTGCAATTTGCTCCGCACTTTCAAGCGGCCCAACCGGCCCTCCGCGGCGTCGGCCAGCAAGGTTTCCAGGCGCGCGGTCTGCTGTTCGGCCGGCAAAGCCAGCAGCGCTTGCGCCAGTTCGGTGCGCATGGACCAGACCATCGACACTTGCGGGCCGTCGGCGGTGTCGGGCAACGGCAGCAGCGCCAGCACGCCGTCGTCACGGAACCACTGGATGGCCGTGCCATGGTGGGCGTGCTCGGCGTCCAGATGCGCCACCAGGCCCGTGTCGTGGTAGGACACCGTGTCGTGCTTCAAGCCGGCCGCCGTGCGCAGCGGCGAGGCGGCGCCGTCGGCGCCCACGAACAATTCCGCCTGAATGCGGGTCCCGCTTTCGGTATCGACCGCGCCATCCTGATAGCCGGTGCAGCGGTCTTCCAGCCAGGGGATGCCGAACATTCGAACCGCCTGAATCAACACGCGTTCGATCTCGCCGGATTCGACGATCCAGGCCAGCTGCGGCAATGCCGCCTGCCAGGCATTCAGGTTGACCTGCCCGTCGGCGTCGCCATGGATTTCCATGGCCTGCACCGGCATCAACCGGCCGGCGGGCATGGCGTCCCACACGCCCAGCTCGGCCAGGAAACGCTGGCTGGCGGGCGAAATGGCATAGACGCGCGGGTGGTAGTGGTTGGGATCGGCGGCGGGCACGGACGAACGCGGCGCCAGCACGGCAACGCGCTGGCCGCGCCGGGCCAGCGCCAGGGCGGTGGACAGGCCGACGATGCCGGCCCCGCATACGACGATTTGATGGCTCATCTTGCCGAGGGCTCCCCCGCTTGCTTGGGCCACAGCACCCACATCTGGCCCCGTTGTTTCATGCGGCCCGCCTGCTGGCCGGCTTCTTCGCCGTAACCCCAGTAGAAGTCGGCGCGCGCGGCGCCCCGGATGGCCGTGCCCGTGTCCTGCGCGAAGACCAGCCGTTGCAACGGGCGGTCGGAGGCCGGGAAGGTCGTGGCCAGGTACACCGGGGTGCCCAGCGGTACGAAGGTGGCGTCCACGGCGATGGATCGCTTGGGCGCCAGCGGGATCGCGTAGGCGCCCTTGGGACCCTGTTCGGGGTCGATAACCGGCTCTTCGCGGAAAAACACCACTGCCGGGTTCGCGTTCAACATTTCCGGCACGCGTTTCGGATTGCGCTGCGCCCAGGCGCGGATGTTCTGCATGGACGCCTGATCGGCGCTGAGTTCCCCGCGGTCGATCAGCCAGCGGCCGATGGACACATAGGGCTGGCCGTTATGGTCGGCGTAGGCCACGCGGATGGTCTTGCCGGCGTCGGGGCCATCGGTCAGCTGGACGCGGCCCGAGCCCTGCACTTGCAAAAAGAAGTTATCCACCGGGTCATCCACCCAGACGACCACCGGGGGCTTGCGGCCCGAGGACGATTCGATGGCGGCGCGGGTGTCATAGGGCACCACCCGCTTGCCATCCAGCTTGCCGCGCACGCGCTTGCCGGCCAGGTCCGGGTAGACCGAACCCAGGTCGATGGTGAGCAGGTCGGCCGGCACGGCGTACAGCGGCCATTGGTAGTTGCCGCCCTGCCGGCGCGATCCGCGCACCAGGGGCTCGTAGTAGCCGGTGACGGTGTTGGTGGCCGGCTTGCCGTCGGCGGCGTTCAGGCGCCACGGTTGCAGATACGTTTGCAGGAAGCGGCGCACGGCTTCACCGTCGCCTGCCGCCGGCGCGCGCGCAGGGTCGATGGCGGCGGCGCAGACGGGCTGCCAGGCGCGCGGGGTGGCGCGGGCCGGGGCGGCCAGGTTGCCGCTGGTCGGCCGCATCAGGCCCCGGCAGTTACGCAGGAACAGGGGCCAGAACTGAGTCAGGTCGTCGGCGGACCAACCGGGCATTTCGGACCAGGTGCCGGCCTTGAACTTGCCGGCCAGCGCGCGGGGCGGCGTGTCGGGCAACGCCGACAGCGAGGGCACCACCAGGGGGCCGTCAGCCGCCGGAGCACGCGAGCCCGGGATGGTGCTGGTTTCGCCGGGGCTGGAAGGTATTTCCGACGGCGTAGAGCATGCCGCCAGCAAGATCGGCAGCAGGGACAGGCTGAGAATGCGCTTCATGAGCTAGGAAAAAAACGAGCGACGGGCGGGGCCATTCAATGCAGGGTGCGAGGCATGGCCAGGACGAATTCGGAGATCGGCACTTCGAACGGGATGCCGTTCTCGCCGACGCAGTGATAGGTGCCGCGCATGGTGCCCACGGGGGTGGGCAGCGGACAGCCGCTGGTGTATTCGAAGGTTTCGCCGGGTGCCAGCAGCGGTTGCTGGCCCACGATGCCCAGCCCGCGCACTTCCTGCACGCGCTGGTTGCCGTCGGTGATGACCCAATGGCGGCTGATCACCTGGGCGGGATGTTCGCCGGTGTTGGTGATGCGAACGGTATAGGCAAACACGAATTGCTGTTCGCCGGGATCGGACTGTTCAGGCACGAAGCGCGGAGAGACAGAGACGCTCAGGTCGTAAGGTTTCACAGTCCTTCCCTGTGTGGCTGGACGCGGGGGCCGGACATCGGCGCCGGGCGTTCGGGAGACGTTTCGAAAACGCAGAATTGGGAGCCGTGGAACCGGGCCTTTCCCGAACCCGCGCCTCAAACTGCAATAATGGCACATTATGCCCTCCCCGATCCCGAACATCATGTCTACCTCCACGGCCTCCACCCGCATCACCCCCAGTATCCTGTCGGCTGACTTTGCCCGCCTGGGCGAGGAAGTCCGCAACGTCGTCGCTGCCGGCGCCGACTGGATACACGTGGACGTGATGGACAACCACTATGTCCCCAACCTGACCATCGGCCCGATGGTGTGCGCGGCGATCCGGCCCCACGTGCAAGTGCCGATCGACGTGCACCTGATGGTCGAGCCGGTGGACGACCTGGTCCCGATGTTCGCCAAGGCAGGCGCCGACTACATCAGCTTTCACCCGGACGCCAGCCGCCACGTGGACCGCACGCTGTCGCTGATCCGCGAAAACGGCTGTAAGGCCGGCCTGGTCTTCAACCCCGCCACACCGCTGTCCTACCTGGACTACGTCATGGACAAGATCGACCTGATCCTGATCATGTCGGTGAACCCGGGCTTTGGCGGCCAGAGCTTCATCCCCGGCGCGCTGACCAAGCTGCGCGAGGCGCGCGCCCGGATCGACGCCTGGACGCAGGCCGGCGGCCAGGAAATCGTGCTGCAGGTGGACGGCGGCGTCAAAATCGACAACATCGCTGAAATCCGCCGCGCGGGCGCCGACACCTTCGTGGCCGGCTCGGCCATTTTTGGCAAGCCCGACTACGCCGGCATCATCAAATCCATGCGCGAACAGATCGCCATCGGCGAAACCACCGCCGTCTAAGCCACCAGGAAACCTCGACATGACCGCTTTTCGCGCCGCGCTGCTGGACCTGGACGGCACCCTGCTGGACTCCATCCCCGACCTGGCATTCGCCGCCAACGCCATGCGCGTCGACCTGGGCCTGACCGTACTGCGCGAAGACGTGGTCGCCACGTTCGTCGGCAAGGGCGTGGACAACCTGGTCCGCCGCAGCCTGGCTGGCAGCCTGGACGCGCCCGATCCGTCGGCCGAGGAATTCGCCCGCGCGCGCGAGTCCTTCTACCGCCACTATCACTTGGTCAACGGCGAACGCGCCCAGGTCTACCCCGGTGTGATCGACGGCCTGAAGCACATGCGCGACCAGGGCCTGAAACTGGCCGTCGTCACCAACAAGCCCACCGAATTCACCTTGCCGCTGTTGCAGCGCACGGGCTTGGCCGGCTTTTTCGACGCCGTGGTTTGCGGCGACACCTGCGTGCGCCGCAAGCCGGACCCTGACCAGGTGCTACACGCCTGCGAACTGCTGGGCGTGGCGGTGACCGAAGCCGTCACGATCGGGGATTCGATCAACGACGCGCAGGCAGGCCGCACGGCCGGTACGCAGGTGCTGGTGGTGCCTTACGGCTACAACGAAGGCCGTGATGTGCGGGAGCTGGATGTCGATGGTATAGTTGACACGCTTGTCAACGCCGCCCAGTGGGTTGCGCTCTGGAATCAAAACCAGAACGCCGCGAAAATCGCCTCCTGAAGCGCGTCGGCAAACCTGAACAACCAAAACACCGCACCTCATCAAGACACACCCGGATCAATGAACGCTTACCCCCAGAACCAAATGCTCGGCGCCTCGTGGCGCTGGTGGCGTTTGTCTTCCGGGTGGCGATGATCCCTCCCGGCCCTGGACGCGTATGCCGCCTAGTGCCGTAGCTGTGTAAACACAGAGCCAAGCCCGGAACCAGACACCTGGACCGGGCTTTTTTGTTGTGCGCCCGGTCTGAAAGCAAACCAAAAATCGCTTACGAGACCCCGACATGACCGAAATCGAATTCAAGGCCCTTGCCGCACAAGGCTACAACCGCATCCCGCTGGTGGCCGAGACCTACGCCGACCTGGACACCCCGCTGGGCATCTACCTGAAGCTGGCGCATGCAGGCCCCTTGGCCGGCCGCATGACCTGCCTGATGGAATCGGTGGTGGGCGGCGAGCGCTTCGGCCGCTATTCCTTCATCGGCCTGCCCGCCCGCACCGTGATCCGTGCCAGCGGCACGCTGACCGAAGTGCTGCACGACGGCAAGATCGTGGAAACGCACGAAGGCGACCCGCTTGCGTTCATCGAGCAATACCAAAGCCGGTTCAAGGTGGCGCTGCGCCCGGGCATGCCGCGCTTTTGCGGCGGCCTGGCCGGCTACTTCGGCTACGACACCGTGCGCCACATCGAGCCCTGCCTGGGCCCCGCCGTCAAGCCGTTTCCGGCCGGCATGGACGGCGGCACGCCAGACCTGATGCTCATGCATGTGGACGAATTGGTCATCGTCGACAACCTGGCCGGCCGCATCTACCTGATGGTGTACGCCGACCCCAGCCGGCCCGAATCCTACAGCCGCGCCCAGCAGCGCCTGCACGATCTGCGCGCGCGCCTGCGACGCCCCGTGGAAATTCCGTACAGCCACGCCAGCATGCAGACCGAAGAGCGGCGCGATTTCAAGAAAGAAGACTATCTGGCCGCTGTGCACCGTGCCAAGGAACACATCGCCGCCGGCGACCTGATGCAGGTGCAGATCGGCCAGGTCATCGCCAAGCCGTTCCGCGATTCGCCCCTGTCGCTTTACCGCGCGCTGCGCTCGCTGAACCCCTCGCCCTATATGTACTTCTGGAACTTCGGTGACTTCCAGGTGGTGGGCGCATCGCCCGAGATCCTGGTGCGCCAGGAGCGCGTGGTGGACAACGGCGTGCCCAAGTCGCAAATCACCATCCGCCCGCTGGCCGGCACCCGCAAGCGCGGCGCAACGCCCGAGGAAGACGCGGCACTGGCCGCCGAATTGAAGGCCGACCCGAAGGAAGTGGCTGAACACGTGATGCTGATCGACCTGGCGCGCAACGACGTGGGCCGCGTGGCCGAGGTGGGCTCGGTCAAGGTCAGCGACACCATGGTCATCGAACGCTATTCGCACGTGATGCACCTGGTGTCCAACGTGACGGGCAACCTGAACCCGGGCATGAGCAGCATGGACGTGCTGCGCGCGTCCTTCCCCGCCGGCACGCTGACAGGCGCGCCGAAGGTGGAAGCCATGAAGATCATCGACGAACTGGAACCCGTGCGCCGCGGCATCTACGGCGGCGCCGCCGGCTATCTGAGCTACGGCGGTGAAATGGACGTGGCCATCGCCATCCGCACCGGCGTCATCAAGGACGGCACGCTGTATGTGCAGGCCGCCGCCGGCATCGTGGCCGACTCGAATCCCGAGGCCGAATACGCCGAAACGGAAGCCAAGGCCCGCGCCGTGCTGCGCGCCGCCGAGCAGGTCCAGCACGGCCTGGACGAACCTATCTGATCCCGGCCCGGCCCCGCCGCACGCCCCCTGCCCGCACGGAGAAAAAAATGCTGTTGATGATTGATAACTACGATTCGTTTACCTACAACCTGGTCCAGTACTTTGGCGAACTGGGCGAAGACGTGCGCGTTGCGCGCAACGACCAGATCACCCTGGAAGAGATCGCCGCGCTGAACCCCGACCGCATCTGCGTGTCGCCCGGCCCGTGCTCGCCCGCTGAAGCAGGCATCTCGGTGGCCGCCATCCAGGCCTTTGCCGGCAAGAAGCCGATTCTGGGCGTGTGCCTTGGCCACCAGGCCATCGGCGCGGCCTACGGCGGCGACATCGTGCGGGCCCAGCAGATCATGCACGGCAAGACGGTGCAGATTTCGCACACCGGCACCGATATCTTCACCGCCCTGCCCACGCCGTACACCGTGATCCGTTACAACTCACTGACCATCGACCCCGCCACCCTGCCCGACTGCCTGGCGGTGACAGCCACCGCGCCCGACGGCGACATCATGGGCGTGCGTCACAAGACCCTGCCGCTGTACGGAGTACAGTTTCATCCCGAGTCCGTGCTCAGCGAACATGGCCATGCCCTGCTGCGCAATTTCCTGAACCTCGCCTAAGACAAGAAGGACGCATCGTGACCATTTCCCCCACCGAAGCCCTGACGCGCTGCATTGAACACCGCGAAATTTTCCACGACGAAATGCTGCATCTGATGCGCATGCTGATGCGCGGCGAAATGTCGCCGCAGATCGCCAGCGCGCTCTTGATGGGCCTGCGCGTCAAGAAGGAAACCATCGGCGAAATTACCGCCGCCGCGCAGGTCATGCGTGAATTCGCCACGCCCGTGGTCACGCCCAATCCGCAAGACCTGCTGGATATGTGCGGCACGGGCGGCGATGGCAGCCACACGTTCAACATCTCGACCACCGCCATGTTCGTGGCGGCGGCGGCCGGCGTGCCGATCGCCAAGCACGGCAATCGCAGCGCGTCATCGTCCAGCGGCAGCGCCGACGTACTGGAGGCGCTGGGCGCCAACCTGGTCCTGTCGCCCGAGGAAGTGGCCGAGTGCATCCAGGCCACCGGCATCGGCTTCATGTTCGCGCCCGCGCATCACGGGGCCATGAAGAACGTGGCTGCCGTCCGCAAGGAATTGGCCGTGCGCACCATCTTCAATATTCTTGGTCCCCTGACCAACCCGGCCGGCGCCGCCAACCAGTTGATGGGCGTGTTCCACCCCGACCTGGTCGGCATCCAGGTGCGCGTGCTGGAACGCCTGGGTTCGCGCCACGTGCTGGTGGTGCACGGCAAGGACGGCATGGACGAAGCGTCGTTGGGCGGGGCCACGCTGGTGGGCGAGCTGAAAGATGGTCAAATACGGGAATATGAAATCCATCCCGAAGACTACGGGCTATCCATGATGTCCAACCGGTCCATCAAGGTGTCCAATCGCGAGCAATCACGCGAACTTGTCATCGAGGCGCTGGAAAATGTCGAGGGCACGGCCCGCGACATCGTCGCCCTGAACGCAGGACTTGCCATCTACGCCGGCAATAAAGCCGATTCCATTCCCGAAGCCTTAGCGCTAGCATTTGAAATGATCGCCACCGGCGCGGCGCGAGCCAAGCTGGAAGAATTCTGCGCATATACCCGGAAATTCCAGAAATGAACGATATTCTTGCGAAGATCCTCGCCGTCAAGGTAGAGGAAGTCGCCGCCGCCCGCCAGATGCGCAGCGAAGCCGAAGTTCTGCGTGAAGCGCAGGCGCGCCAGGACGTGCGCGGCTTTGCCCAAGCCATCGAAGACAAGATCTCGCAAGGCAAGGCCGGCGTCATCGCTGAAATCAAGAAAGCCTCGCCCTCCAAGGGCGTGCTGCGCGACACCTTCGCCCCCGCCGACATCGCCTCGTCCTATGCCGTGCATGGCGCGGCCTGCCTGTCGGTGCTGACCGATGTGCAGTTCTTCCAGGGTTCGCACGACCACCTGCGCCAGGCGCGCGCGGCGTGCTCGCTGCCGGTGCTGCGCAAGGACTTCGTGATCGACTCCTACCAGATCATCGCCGCGCGCGCGATGGGCGCCGACTGCGTGCTGCTGATCGTGGCCGCGCTGACGCCGACGCAACTGCGCGACTACGAAACGCTGGCGATGGAACTGGGCATGGACGTGCTGGTGGAAGTGCACGACGCCCGCGAACTGGACGTGGCGCTGACGATGAAGACGCCGCTTCTGGGCATCAACAACCGCAACCTGCGCACCTTCGAAACCAGCCTGAAGAACACGCTGGACCTGCTGCCCAACATTCCGGCGGGCAAGCGCGTCGTCACTGAAAGCGGCATTCTCAAACCCGAAGACGTCAAGCTGATGCGCGACAACAAGGTCAACGCCTTCCTGGTAGGCGAAGCGTTCATGCGCGCCAAGGATCCAGGCGCGGAACTCGCGCGCCTGATGGGGTAAGGAACGGACCAACGCACCGGCGCCCGCAGGCCGCGCGGGCGCTGTTGCGAACCCGCCGCGCCGCTATCGCGAACGCGGCACAACCACATTGCCCGCGCGCCGGTACACGGTGCTGCGGTGCACGCCCAGCGCGCGCGCCGCGCGGCTGACATTGCCACCATGCGCGACCAGCGCGTCGCGTATTGCCGCATCTGTCATCGATTGCAGACCCCCCACGCCGCTATCCGGCGCGGTCGGGCCGTCTGGCGAGCGGGTCGCAGCGGGCGACTGCAACAACTCGGCAGGCAGCATGTCGACATCGACCACGCCCGACGGCCCCGCCAACACATGCAAGGTGCGCAACACCGCCACCAATTGCCGGTAATTACCCGGCCAGGAATACGCGGCCAGCCGGGCTTCGATCGACGGCGGCAGCACCGGCCCCGGGCCTTGCGCTGCCCACAACGCGCGCAGCAATTCCAGGCGATCGGTGCGCGCACGCAGCGGCTCAAGCGTGACCGTGTATTCGGCGATGCGGAAATACAGGTCCGGGCGCACCGGCGCATCGGATCCTTCATGCGCCAGCGGGCGATGCGTGGCGCACACCAGCGCAAAATCCACCGGCACCGGCCGCGCCGCGCCCAGCGGTGACACTTCACGCGTTTGCAGGACGCGCAGCAAGCGCGATTGCAGCAGCAGCGGCATGTCGCCAATTTCATCCAGGAACAACACACCGCCGTGCGCCTGGCGCAGCAAGCCCTTGCTGCCTTGCCGGCGCGCCCCGGTGAAGGCGCCATCCTCGTAGCCAAACAGTTCGGATTCGATCAGGCTTTCGGGTAGCGCCGCGCAATTGACCGCCACGAAAGGCCCGGCCGCGCGCTTGCCGCGCGCATGCAGTTCGC
>NZ_JBLVOL010000009.1:62491-86492 GCF_053543755.1 Achromobacter semiaridum
GCCCACGCCCGTTTCGCCTTGCAGCAAAATCGAAACGCCCGCGTCCGACAGGTGCACCGCACGCGCCAGCGCACTTAGCGTGGCGGCATCGAAGCTGGGCGCCGCCGGCCGGACGGTAGCAGCGGGCAGAGCCGGCGCCGTGGGCTGCGGCGGCCGCGAGCGCGGTTGACGCAAGCGTGCGTGGTAGCCAACGCCCGAGCGCGCCAGCACACGGCCGGACGTGTCCGGGCAGCGTTCCAGTTCACCGTCGAACAGGTCGGCGTAGCGATACACGCCCAGCGCGGTCGGCGCCAGCCCCAATGCCTGCAACGCACGACGGTTCGCGCCGATCAGCAGATCACCCTGGAATGCCAGCAAGCCCTCGCCGGGCGCCCCCAGGCCGCAGGGCGCGTCGTGCAGACGCAGCACCGTGTAGTGTTCATAAGCCTGTTCAAACAAACGATGTTCGATGACGTCCACGGCCGCGCGCACCAGCGCCAGCACATCGGGACGGACATCGCGCGCCTGGCTGGACAAGTCAAGCACGCCCAGCGTGCGCCCCTCGCTGTCGGTGATGGGCACGGCTGCGCAGGTCAGGATGCGATTCGGTTCGAAATAGTGTTCCGCGCCATGTACGGCAATGGGTCGGCCTTCGACCAGTGCCGTGCCGATGGCGTTGGTGCCCGCCGCCGCTTCGTCCCAGGGCGCTCCGGGCATCAACGCCACGCGCGATGCGCGGCTGGCGAAACCACTGTCGCCATCGCTATCGAGCACCAGACCCTGGGCATCCGACAGAATCACAAGATTGCCGCTGCCGCCCGCCTGGCGGCGCAGGTACGACATGGCGGGTTCCGACAAGCGGCGCAGCGCTTCGTTGCGCTGCTGGGCCTCGCGCAGTTCGCCTTGCGTCATGAGTTCGGCACGCCGTACGCCGCGCATGTCGAAGCCCAGGTCGGCGCACCGGCGCCAGGACCGCAGGATGGGCTCGGCAACGATGCCGCCGGGCACGGCGCCCTGCTGGTTGAACAGCAGGCGCGCTTGCGTCAGCGCGTGCTGACGAGATTGACTGGCCATGCGTGTCTCCTTGGACAGGCGCTTCTGCGACACCTGTTCCGCGACAACGTCGCAAATAACGACATCTCGAAGGGGCAAAACTGTTGCACGCCCGTCCGGGCGCGGCGAAGTCAACTTTCGCACGCGAGGGCGCGCGCTGTCCAGCGGGGAAGCCCGCACGTTGGCATGTTCCTTGCTTGATACCAGGCAGGCAGCTGACTGCCGCTATCCCACAAAATCGGAGACAAGCATGGACATCGCGACCCGCATCACCCCGGACACGTATGGCACCCGTCTGGACCTGAAAACGCAGTACGACAACTTCATCGACGGCAAGTGGCAAAAGCCGGCGGATGGCGAGTACTTCGACAACGTCACGCCCGTCACCGGCCAGGTACTGACGCGCAACGCGCGCTCCAAGGAACGCGACGTGGACCTGGCGCTGGACGCCGCCCATCGCGCCGCGCCGAAATGGGGAGCGACCCCGGCCGCGGAACGCGCGCGCATGCTGATGCAGATCGCGGACGTGATGGAAGCCAACCTGGAACGCCTGGCCACCGCCGAAACCTGGGACAACGGCAAGCCGATCCGCGAAGCGCGCGCCGCCGACATCCCGCTGGCCATCGACCACTTCCGCTATTTCGCCTCGTGCATCCGCAGCCAGGAAGGCGGCCTGTCGGAAATCGATAGCGACACCGTGGCCTACCACTTCAACGAGCCGCTGGGCGTGGTCGGACAGATCATTCCGTGGAACTTTCCCATCCTGATGGCGGCGTGGAAGCTGGCGCCCGCGCTGGCGGCCGGCAACTGCGTGGTGCTCAAGCCCGCCGAGCAGACCCCGCTGGGCATCCTGCTGTTGATGGAACTGATTGGCGACATCCTGCCCCCGGGCGTGCTGAACGTGGTGACGGGCTTTGGCCTGGAAGCCGGCAAGCCCCTGGCCTCCAGCAAGCGCATCGCCAAGATCGCCTTCACCGGCGAGACCACCACCGGCCGGCTGATCATGCAGTACGCGTCGCAGAACATCATCCCCGTCACGCTGGAACTGGGCGGCAAGTCGCCCAACATTTTCTTTGCCGATGTGGCGGCGCAAGATGATGACTTTCTGGACAAGGCGGTTGAAGGCTTCGTGATGTTTGCGCTGAACCAGGGCGAGGTGTGCACGTGCCCCAGCCGCGCGTTGATCCAGGAATCGCTGTACGACAAGTTCATGGAACGGGCCCTCAAGCGCGTGGCCGAGATCAAGCAGGGCAACCCGCTGGACGGCGACACCATGCTGGGCGCGCAGGCGTCCACCGAGCAGTTGGAAAAAATCCTGTCGTACCTGGACATCGGCAAGCAGGAAGGCGCCGACGTGCTGGCGGGCGGATCCCGCGCGCAGATGCAAGGCGGGCTGGAAGGCGGCTACTACGTGCAGCCCACGGTGTTCAAGGGCCATAACAAGATGCGCGTGTTCCAGGAAGAAATCTTCGGGCCGGTCGTGGCGGTCACCACGTTCAAGGACGCCGACGATGCATTGGCGCTGGCCAACGACACGCTGTACGGCCTGGGCGCGGGCGTGTGGTCGCGCGACGCCAATACGTGCTACCGCATGGGGCGCGCAATCAAGGCGGGGCGCGTGTGGACGAACTGCTATCACGCGTACCCGGCGCATGCGGCGTTTGGCGGATACAAGCAGTCGGGCATCGGGCGTGAAAATCACAAGATGATGCTTAACCACTATCAGCAGACGAAGAACCTGCTGGTCAGCTATTCGCCGAAGAAGCTGGGTTTCTTCTGACGCGGACAGCGCTTCAACGCGCGCCGGGCCTGCGGGCCTGGCGCGCGACACCTTCGAACCGCCGGCCCACACAGGACACCACCATGGAAGCCCCCACCCCGCGCGTCGTCGCCACCGACGAGGCGCGCCAACTGATCGACACCTTGCGCGCCAAGCACGGCCCGCTGATGTTTCACCAATCGGGCGGCTGCTGTGACGGCAGTTCACCCATGTGCTATGCCCAGGGCGAATTCATGGTCGGGGGCTCGGACGTGCTGCTGGGCCAGCTGGAAGGTTGCCCGTTCTACATGGGCGAGGACCAGTTTGCGTACTGGGAGCACACCCAGCTCATCATCGACGCGGTGCCCGGGCGCGGCGGGGCATTTTCGCTGGACAGCGCGGAAGGCAAGCGCTTCCTGCTGCGATCGCGCCTGTACTCGGACGAGGAGTGGGCACGCGTGGCGCCCGTTACGAAGGGCTGACGGAATTGGCCTGGTCGGCAACAGCAACGTCGCGGGCGGCTATCCGGTCGCGCGCCCATTGCAGCGCGTCCTCCAGGCGATCATTGCCCCAGAACATTTCACCGCCCGCAAAGAAGGTGGGTGCGCCGAACAGACCCAGATCCCGCGCGCGGTCCACCTGACGGCGCAGCGCTTCCTTGGCGGCTTCGGACTTGGCGCGCGCGATCAGCGCATCGGCATCCAGGGACAGGTCTTGCAACAGGCCATTCACCACATCTTCGGACTGGATGTCCAGGTCGTCCTGGAAGTTGGCGCGAAACACCGCCACGCAGAAATCGCGGCACCACGGTTCGTCCTGGCCCAGCAAGGCGATGCGCGCCGGCAGCACGCTCATGCGCGGAAACAGACGCGGGCGGTTGTAGGTGATGCCGTATTTGTCGGCCAGGCGGGCGATGTCCCGCATCATGTAGGCGCCCTTGCCGGGGAACAGGCGAAACGGAGAATCGTTCCAGCCCTGAGCCTGGAAAATCGGCCCCAGCAAAAAGGGACGCAGGTCGACCACCACGCCCGCGCTTTCCGCCAGCGCCTGCACGCGCAAGATGGCCAGATAGCTGTAAGGGCTGGCGAAATCAAACCACATCTGCATGCGGGGCGAGTCAGGCAAAGACGCGTTCATCAGGCAACTCCGGCAGGACAAGGCTGCGACCAAGGCCCGGCTGGCGCTTGTCGCGGCCTTCTATTGAACGCCGTGGGCGTACTATTGCTCAAGCAACATTTCCGCCCGATACGCATGAGTTTCGCGAATGTCATATCCACTGGCAAAGCTCCCGCCGCTTGATCTCGTACGAGGCTTCGTCGCCGTGGGCCGCCGCATGAGCATCACCCTTGCCGCGCAGGATCTGCATGTGACGCAGTCCGCCGTCAGCCGCCAGATCCGCGCGCTGGAAGAGCACTTGGGCGTGCCGCTGCTGGTGCGCGGCTTTCGCAGCGTGTCGTTTACCTCTGAAGGCGCGCAGCTGTTCCGCATGGCCGACGTGTGGCTGAGCCAGCTGGGGGATTTGACCGAACAGCTGCGCGCCCCCGGGCGGCGCACCCCCGTCACCGTCACCACCACCATCGGCGTGGCCTCGCTGTGGTTGCTGCCGCGTCTGGGCGACTTCCAGGCGGCGCATCCGCAGATCGACGTGCGCGTGGCGGCCGATAACCGCCTGATCGATATCGACCGCGAAAGCGTCGACATCGCCATCCGCTACAGCCCGCGCGACAGGGTCCCGGACAACGCCGCCTGGATGTTCGGGGAATCGGTGGTACCCGTGGCGCACCCGTCACTGAACGCCCGCGAGCTGGATGCGGGCGAGCTGCAACGCCACGTGCTGCTTGAATTCGACGACCCCACCCGGCCCTGGCTGCAATGGTCGGAATGGCTGAATGCGCGCGGCCTGAATCGGGCACGCGCCAAGGGCATGCTGCGCTTTAATCAATACGACCAGATCGTACTGGCGGCGCTGGCCGGCCATGGCATTGCGCTGGGCCGGCTGGCGCTGATTGCGCCGATGCTGGCCGACGGCCGCTTGCAACCGGTGGGCGAGCACGCGGCCCTGGCCACCGAACACGCTTACTGGCTGGTCCGCAACGCGCGGCGTGGCACCGCCGACGCCGATGTGGTCGCCGCGTGGCTGATGCAACAGGCGGCGACGACCGCGCGCGACCTGTCCGGCGAATCCCCCCCCGGCTCGCCCCGCTGAGCACGGGCCGCCCGACGCCGCCACGCTTCGTACACGCCACTCACAAAGCTATACAAACCTTTGTACATTTCGGGGCCCGCTCAAGTACAGTTCGCGCTGCATGGCGAACAGCGGCCATAACCCGAACCACGACCGCCGCTGTTCAATCCCAGCCACTCCGGCGCGCCCCGTGGGGTCCCCGCACCCCAGAAATCGGGGCCGGCGTTCCATCATGCATTCATCCCCTGATGGCCCATCAAACCCGGGCCAGGGGTGCTTTATTGCCGCAACCCCCGTTTTTCGCCTAGCCCCGACCCACTGATGCAGATAAAGCGTTTACGCCTGACCGACACCAACACCTGGCAAAACTGGTTTCACAACGTGCAGCGCGCGTTCCTCGTGATTCTGGCGCCCTGGCTGGTCAGCGTCCTGGCGCAGTTCATCGGACGCAGCTACCTGCTGGTGAAGTACGCGCCTTCAGCCACCTATTCCGCATTGCCGCAGGACGTGGGCCGCACGCTGGGAATCGGCCTGCTGTTCGACATCAAGGTCACCAGCATCGCGTTTTCGGCGTTGCTGTTGACGGCGATGCTGGTGGCGGGCAGCCGCCCGCTGTATGCCCGCTGGCTGCGCCTGACGCCGGGCGTCGGGGCGGCCATGGCCGCGTTGATCGCCGGTTCGACCGTGGTCAGCGTCTGTTACTTCGCTACGTTTTCCCGATCGATCGATATCTTTGTGTTCGGCATGATCGACGACGACACCCGCGCCATCCTGATGACGCTGTGGCACGGGTATCCGCTGGTGCAGGCCGGCCTGCTGCTGTCGGCGGTGCTGGCCTGCACCTGGTGGCTGGGCACGCGCTGGCGGCGCCGGGTGCTCACCCTGCCGTTGCGGCGGCGGGCGCTGCTTCCCACCGCGCTGCAACTACTGTTCATCGTTGCCGTAACCGTGTTGGCCTGCCGGGGGTCGCTGAGCCGGTTTCCGCTGAACAAGGACGACACCAGTATCTCGACCATGGGCTTGTTGAACGCGATTGCGCCCAACGGCATCTCCGCGTTCTCCTGGGCACTGCGCGAGCATGGCAACGACAAGCGTTTCCTGCCCGCCACGGCCGCCGAAGGCGGAGCGCTGTACGCACGGTTTCTTGGGCATCCGGTCAAGCCCGACCTGACGCCCTTCAACGCGGTGACCGGCGCCAACCCTGCCGCCCTGGCGCGGCCGCCGCATGTTGTGCTGCAAGTCATGGAAAGCATGGGGCACCACCTCAATGCCTATGACCAACCGGGCCGCGACCTGCTGGGTGCACTGCGGCCGCATTGGGAACAGGACTGGCGCTTTGACCGCTTCCTGTCGGAAGGCAATGGCACGATTGATTCGTTGGCGCGCCTGCTGGTACGCAGCCCGGTGCCGGCCATCGGCCAATCGTCGGCCGCCGACGACGCCTTCGCCAGCAACGCCTTCGCACCGTATCTGGCGCGCGGCTACCGCGTGTTGTTCGTCACGTCCGGCGCGGCCACCTGGCGCAACCTGGGCACCTTCGCCAGCCACCTGGGCGCCCACGAATTCATCGACCAGCAGACCTTGCGCGCCAAGTACCCGCAAGCTCAGGCAGGCACGTGGGGCGTACCGGACGAGTACATGTTCCGCTACATCGAAAGCCGCCTGGCCGATGCCGATCGGGATGGCCAGCCGCTGTTCATCGTCGCCTTGTCCACCACGCACCATCCCCCCTTCATCGCGCCCGACGGCGCACAGCACAGCGGCCTGGACCTGGCCGATGTGACGCGCCAGCCGTACTTCAAAAGCTGGAGCTCGGTGCAAGACGCGTTCTACACGCTGCGCTACGCCAACGATCAGCTGGGCCGCTTCCTGACGCGCGTGAAAGCGTCGGCCAGCGGCGCCCGCACCATCATCGCCGTCACGGGCGACCACAATATGCAGGGCCTGAATTATCAAGACGCGCGCGAAGCCGCGTTGGCCCGCTCCGTGCCCTTCTACCTGTACGTGCCGCAGGCGTACCGGGGCCGGTCGGTGTTCGACCCGGCCCGGGTCGGCAGCCACAAAGACATACTTCCGACGCTGTATCAGCTAAGCCTGCCGGCCACGCCTTACTACCGCACCGGCTGCGATCTGCTGGCGGCGCAGCCGGACCCGGTATGGTGCTTCGGAATCAACGACCCGCACCTGACGATCACGCAAGACGGTGCATACCGGCGCGACCGCCCGGGCAAGATCCTGCCCTGGGCCAACGCGCAAGGCCTGGCGCTAGGCGCCGAGCAGCCCACCACGCCGACGCAGCGCGCCCAACAAGAGCGGCTGGCCGCCTATCCCAAACTGATGCTCTGGCAGATCAATTACCAGGTGCAATCGCAAGCGCGGCCGTAAGGTTGCGCTGCTGTGGCCCAGGGACGCCGGGCGCGGCATGCCGCAGCGCCAGACTGCCTCGGGCAGCCCAGGGGCGGCTTGCATGGGCCTTGAAGCGCACTCAGCCGACCTGCACCTGCCCGTCGCCCGCGATCATTTCGCCCACGATGGCCGCCTGGTCAAAGCCTTGTTCGCGGAACAGCGCCAGCACTGCGTCGGCCACTTCGGGCGCGCAGGACACCAGCAGGCCGCCCGAGGTTTGCGGATCTGTCAGCAATGCGCGCTGCGCGTCGGTGACGCCCGGGGACAGCTGCACGGCGCTGCCGTACGACGCCCAATTTCGGCCTGATGCGCCCGTGATGACGCCATTGGCGGCAAAGGCTTCCACGCCCGGCAGCCAGGGCAACGCGTCCAGCTTCAGTCGCGCGGTCAGTTTTGCGCCACGCGCCATTTCCAGCGCATGGCCCAGCAAACCAAAGCCCGTGACGTCGGTCACGGCGTGCACGCCGTCCAGCGCGGCCAGCGCGGCGCCGGGCCGGTTCAAGCGGGTTGTCGTGTCGATCATGACGCGGTAACCGGCTTCGTCCAGCTGGTTCTTTTTCAGCGCGGCCGACAAGATGCCCACGCCCAGCGCCTTGCCCAGGATCAGCACGTCGCCCGCGCGCGCATCGGCGTTGCGCTTGACGCGGCTGGGATGCACCAGGCCCATCACCGCCAAACCGTAGATGGGTTCGACCGAATCGATGCTGTGGCCGCCCGCCACGGGAATGCCCGCTTCCGCGCAGACCGATTCGCCCCCGCGCAGAATGTCCGCGATGACGCTGTGCGGCAGCACGTTGATCGGCATGCCGACGATGGCCAGCGCCATGATCGGCGTGCCGCCCATTGCGTAGACGTCCGACAGCGCATTGGTGGCCGCGATGCGGCCGAAGTCGTGCGGGTCGTCCACGATGGGCATGAAGAAATCGGTGGTGGCGATAAGCGCCTGCTCGTCATTAAGCCGGTACACCGCCGCGTCGTCGGCGGTCTCGGTGCCCACCATCAAGTTGGGGTAGCTGGCGGCGGGACCGAAACGCTTGAGCAGTTCGGACAGAACGCCCGGCGCGATCTTGCAGCCGCAGCCGCCTCCGTGCGAAAGCGAAGTCAAACGCGGCACTGCCGCGGACGCTACATCGTGGGTCATTTCAGTCTCCGGGTCTCAATCGAAAAAGGATAGCATCGCGCCCGCCCTTCGCCCTATGATGTTTCGGCGACGCGCGCGGTGGCGGTATGCCGGGCATGACCCGCGCGACGCCCGCCATCCAAGCCCGTTTCCCTTTGACCTTTGCGAAGGACGCCGTCTTGATCAGCCGCCGCCGCCTGCTTCAAACCGGCCTGTCTTTGGCCGCCCTGCCGTATCTGCCCAAACTTGCGCGCGCCGCCGATGACGCCGCGCTCAAGGCCGCCACCGGCCCCGACTGGGCGCCGTGGACCTTGCCCACACCCGCCCTGGTGCTGCCCGACCTTGCCGGGCGCGAGCAAAAGCTGTCGGCCTGGCGCGGCAACGTGGTCATCGTCAGCTTCTGGGCCACGTGGTGCGAACCCTGCCGCGACGCCATCCCGTTGATGTCCACGATGGCCAAGCGGCATCGTGAAGAAGGCCTGCGGCTGGTGGCCGTCAATGTGGGCGAAGCGCTGGGCAAGGTTTCGACCTTTCTGGCGAAGTCGCCGGTTGCCGGCACGGTGATGCACGACCGCAATAGCGCGGCGTCAAAGAAATGGGATGCCATCGCGTTGCCGGCCAACTACCTGGTGGACCGGGGCGGGTCGATTCGATATTGGCACCTGGGCGAGCTGGACTGGAAGTCGGAACGGGTGACGGCCGTGGTGACGCGCATGTTGCGGCGGTAGGCGCGCGTACGGGTGTGCGTGGATGAAGCCGTGGCGGAAGGTGTGGCGGAAGGTGTGGCGGAAGGCAGCAGGAGTCGAACCTACCTGGGAACGTCTGACGTCCCCAACTGGGTTTGAAGCCCAGCCGTGCCGCCGGGCACGGATGCCTTCCGCGGCGAAGGTGCCTATGATACCGGCTGCGGCGCGTCTTGCGTCGAAGCAAAAGCGCTGTCGCCACGCAGCACGTGCGTGTCGCGCACACGCCGCGTGTAGCCCACGCGATCAAAGAACTCCAGGATCTGAATGGCGCGCTTGCGTCCCAGGCCCGTTGCATCGCGGAACACCGCGGCGTTCAGCCCACCCGCCTGGCTTGCCAGGTCCGCCGCCATGCTTGCCAGCACACGCACCTGATCACTGTGATAGAACAGGTCCTTGACCACTTGCGCCACCTCGCCGCGACGCAGCAGCTTGCGCAACAACAGGCGCACGCGTTCTTCGGGTTCGGCCAGCGTGCCCGCCACGTCGCGCACCCAGGGCGGATCGAACGCGCCGGCATTCAATAGCGGCAGCACCCGTGCAGCCAGCGCATTTTCGTCGTCGGCCAGCGTGGACGTGTGCGACGGCAGGTGCAACCACGGACCGTTGCGCGCCACGCGTCCGTCGCGTTGCAGCGCGTCCAGCACGGCGGTCCACATGGCATCGGGGCCCACCGGCATCGCCATGCGACGCAGGCGCGGGCTGTCCGGGCCGGGCTCGTCCGGTGCGCCATGGTGAAAGGATGCCAACGCGTGTTCGACGCGGGTAAGCAGCGCCTGCCAGTGCGTGGCCAGGATCAACGTGCGGGGCGCCTGCGCGTTGCGCGTTTCCACCCACAGCGCGCCATGCGGTGCGTCGATGTCGCGCACCGGCATGCCCGTCAGGCGTTGCAATGCGGCTTCGTCCAGGCCCAGCGGCGCGTGCTCCAGCACGGGTGGCAAACCAGCGCCATCCAGCATGTCGGACAGAGCCTGCAACGCCAGCCTGCGAGCGGCGGCGCGGCGCTTGCGGTCGGGTGCGTTCGGATCCAGCACGCGTCCGCCACCCAGCGTGCGCGTGGCCTGCGCGTTGCGCACGATGTAGCGGTCGCCCGGCATGGCGCAGACGGGCTCATCGAACACCAGCTGCACCCAGCCGGACTTGCCGGGCGCCAAGGTCTCGGCGCTGATCGGCACGACGTGCGCCACGTGCCGCGCCGCGCCGATGTGCACGTGCAACGGCGCCCACGCGCGCAAGGGCGCGTCGGCGGACGGCAGCAGCGTCAAGGCCACATCCAGATGGCGCGACGGCAGAAAACAGCGGGCGTCCGCGATCCAGTCGCCGCGCGCGATAGCGTGCTTGTCGATGCCCGCCAGATTCAGTGCGCAACGCTGGCCCGCCGCGCCGGTTTCGCTGGGTTGGTTTTGCGCATGGATGCCGCGCACCCGCACACGCGTGCCGGCGGGCATCAGGCGCAGGTCGGCCGCGTCGTCGCCTGCGCGCGCCACGCCGGAATGCGCCGTGCCCGTCACCACGGTGCCGTGGCCGGCCAACGTAAACACGCGGTCCACCGCCAGCCGGAACATGCCGGCGGCATCGCGCCGTTGCAGGTCCTGTGCCTGGCGGTGCAGAGTGTCTTTCAGCTGTGCCGTGCCACCGTCGTCGGCCTGCGTGGCGCACACGGCATGAACGGGCGCGCCGTCCAAGAAAGTGCCCGCTGTCAGCGCGGCGATATCGGCGCGCACGGCGGCCAGGCGGTCGGCGTCAGCGCGGTCGGCCTTGGTCAGCGCCACCGCGCCGCGCGCAACGCCCAACAGCGTCAGGATGGCCAAGTGCTCGCGCGTTTGCGGCATGACGCCGTCGTCGGCGGCCACCACCAGCAGGCCGAAGTCAATGCCGCTGGCGCCGGCGGCCATCGTGTGCACCAGCTTCTCGTGACCGGGTACGTCGATGAAGCCCAGCACGTCGCCGTTGTCCAGCGGCGTGTAGGCATAGCCCAATTCAATGGAAATGCCGCGCGCCTTTTCTTCCTTGAGCCGGTCGGTGTCTACGCCGGTCAGCGCGCGCACCAGTGTGGTCTTGCCGTGGTCGATGTGCCCGGCGGTGCCGATGATCATGCCAGCGGCTCCGACAGTTGCGCGGTGAAGGCGGCTTCGTCGCGGGCTTCAAGGCAGCGCAGGTCCAGCCACAGTGCGTCGTCGGCAATACGGCCGATGACGGGCGTGGGCAGGCCGCGCAGCCGGGTTTCCAGCTTGTCCAGATGGCGGCCGGGCCGCCCGCTGCCGGTGTAGCGCAGCGCAAGGCCGAAGCTGGGCAACTGGTCCACCGGCAACGCGCCGCTGCCGATCTGGCTGAACATGGGGACGGCCTGCACGGCGTAGCTCGCGCCCACCGCATGCGCCACCACGTTGCGCAGCCGTTCGGCCAACGGCTGGATATCGCGTTGCGGCCGGGTCAGCAGGCGCAGCGTGGTCAAGCGCTGGGCCAGAAATTCCGGCGCGCGATACAAGTGCAGCACGGGCTCCAGCGCGGCCAGCGTCAGCTTGCCGACGCGCAGCGCACGCTTGAGCGGGTTTTTCTTGATCTTGCGGATCAGGTCGGCGCGGCCAACCAGCAGGCCGGCTTGCGGGCCGCCCAGCAGTTTGTCGCCGCTGAAGGTGACCAGGTCGGCGCCTGCCGCGATGGTGTCGCGCACCGTGTCCTCGCGTGGCAAGCCGAATTGGGTCAGGTCCACCAGCGTGCCGCTGCCCAGGTCCACCGTGGCTGGCAAGCCCTTGGCATGCGCCAGCGCCGCCACCTCGGCCACGCCGACGCTCTTGGTGAAGCCGGTGACGGCGTAATTGCTGCAATGCACCTTCATCAACATCGCGGTGCGCGGTCCGATGGCGCCGTCGTAGTCGGCGGCATGCGTGCGGTTGGTGGTGCCCACTTCGACAAGCTTGGCGCCGGCGCGTTTCATGATATCGGGGATGCGGAACGCGCCGCCGATCTCAACAAGTTCACCACGCGACACCACGACCTCGCGCCGGTCGGCCAGCGCGTTCAGCATCAGCAGCACGGCGGCGGCGTTGTTGTTGACGACGGTGGCGGCTTCCGCGCCGGTCAATTCGCACAGCAGGTCGTCGATGAGATCGTCGCGATCCCCGCGGCCACCGGTATCCAGATCAAATTCCAGATTGGCCGGCGTGGTCAGCGCGCGCAGCACCGAGGCCACCGCTTCGTCGGGCAACAGCGCCCGGCCCAGGTTGGTGTGCAGCACGGTGCCGGTCAGGTTATAGACCGCGCGCAGGCGGGGCTGTGCGGCCTTGTCCAGCGTTGCCGTCACGCGGGAGGCCACCGTGCTGGCATTCAGTTCGCGCTGCATCAAGCCGCCGGCCAGCGCGCGTTGTCGCAGCGTGTCCAGGTGGCGCCGCAATGCCGCCACGACCTGCGTGCGCCCGTGCATGTCCAGCGCGGCGCGCATCGCGTCCGCATTCAACAGGCGGTCCAGCGGCGGAATGTCGGACGCAGCGGCGGCAGTGTCGGCGGCGGCGGTTTCAGCGGCGACAGTCCCGACGCCGGCAGCCCCACCGGCGGCGGTTTCAGCAGCGGCAGACTCGGTGGCGACGGCGCCGCCTTCTGGCGGAAGCTTGGCCATGCGGCTAGCCCTCGTTGCCATGCCACAGCAGCGGGTTGCCGCTGGCGCGCGAATAGCCCGCCTCGCCCACCAGCACGTCCAGCATCAGGCTGGCCAGGTCGTCGGCCACGGGCTCCACGTGCAGGTCCTTGTCCTGGTAGAAGATCTTGCGATAGGTGTGGCAGTGGTCGCAGGTTTCAGCCTTGATGGCGGGCGCCCGGCCGTCGATGGCCTGGTACGCAACCGATTCCACGTCTTCGCAATGCGTGCACTTGACGCGCACCATGTGCCATTGCGTGGCGCACAGACTGCAACACAGATAGCGGTAGCCCTCGAACTGACCGCCCACGCGCACCACGCTGGCCACCGGCAGGCTGGCGCAAACGGGGCACACGCCAAAGGGGCTGACCACGGGCAATTGCTTGGCGTCGAAGCGGCTGGCCAGATCGGTCCAATAGACTTGCAGAGCGGCCATGACGAAGGGCGCGGCGGCGCCGTCCACGCCCTGGTCCTGTTCGGCCAGCACGGCTTCGGCCAGGTCTTCGAGGGACTCGGGGTCTTCGTCCACCGCTCGGCGCAAGGCAGCGCAGACCTGGACGGCTTCGGCGGGCACGCTCGGGGCGCGCGCCACGTCGTCGACCAGGCGCGCCAGGATGCCGCGCCACATCGGGTCGCGCGGCCAGCCCACCGCCTGTAGCGGCGGCATGCCATGCGCCTGCGCCAGCGACAGCCGGTCTTCGGATACGCCGGGCGCGGCGCAGTCCTGCAGGGCGCGATGCTGGGCGTCGACCAGATGCGCCATCAGCAGCAGGTAGTCGGCCACCGGGCTGTCGGGCGCCAACTGCCGCAACCGTGCGGCACGCGTTGAAAAAATCGAGCCGCGTTCAGGCAGGCTGACGCGGGGGATGACATTGTGGTCTAGCGCTTCGATTTCACCGCGCGGAAGAATTCGCTGCAATTGCGTCTCCAAAAAAACAAACACGGCTGCCAGCCTTCGAAGAAGGATAGCAGCCGTGCGATCAGGATAAAACCGGCGCTACTTCCGGATCTGTTCGCGGAACCAGGCACGATGGTGCTTCCACGCCCAACCCGCCGTGACGTAACCGCGCAGCATCGCCGTCAGCGAGCCCTTGACCCAGATCGCGGCGTAGATGTGCACGATGATCGAGCAGATCAGCACCAGCGCGCTGACGGCGTGCACCACGGACGCGACCCGCACCACCCAGATCGGGAAATAGAACGCGAAATATTCGCGCCAGATCACGATACCGCTGGCGAACAAGCCCAGCATGCACAACACCAGCACGTAGAACAGCAGCTTCTGGCCGGCGTTGTACTTGCCGACTTCGGGCAGCTTTTCTTCGCGGTTCTCGACCACGTCGTTCAGCTGCTTGAGCCACTGGCGATCGGCGCGTGTCATCAGGTTGTGCCGCCACATGTGGCCGGCGAACACGACGAAACAGACGAACATCACCACCCCGATGATGGGGTGCAGGATGCGTGTCCAGGGCCCGCCGCCGAACAGGTTGGTCAGCCAGTACATCGACGGGTGAAACAGCGCCAGCCCGGACAGCGCCAACAGGATGAACGTGAAGGCGATGATCCAGTGGTTGGTGCGCTCGCCGGGCGAATAGCGCTTGATGCGACGGTGACGGTGGTCTTCAGTCATGGCGGATCTCCTCTTCGGCGCGGCGTTCGTCTTCCTCCGACACCTCGTTCCGGCCCACGCGGGCGTAGTGGAAGAATCCCGCCAGGGCGGTCAGGGCCATCGCGGCCACACCCAGCGGTTTGGCCAAGCCCTTCCACAGCGACACCATGGGACTGATCTTCGGGTCCTGGGGCAGGCCGTGATACAGCCCGGGCTGGTCGGCGTGATGCAGCACGTACATGACGTGGGTGCCGCCCACGCCTTGCGGGTCGTACAGCCCGGCCTGGTCGAAACCGCGGGACTTCAGGTCCACGATCCGCTCCTCGGCATGCTGCTTCATGTCTTCCTTGGTGCCGAAGACAATGGCGCCGGTGGGGCAGGCCTTGACGCAGGCCGGTTCCTGGCCGACGGCCACGCGGTCGGAGCACAAGGTGCACTTGTACGCCTTATGGTCTTTCTTGGAGATGCGCGGCACGTTGAACGGACAGCCGGTGATGCAGTAGCCGCAGCCAATACAGTTTTCTTCGTGAAAGTCCACGATGCCGTTGGTGTATTGGATGATGGCGCCCGGCGAGGGGCAGGCCTTCAGGCAGCCCGGGTCCTCGCAGTGCATGCAGCCGTCCTTGCGGATCAGCCATTCCAGGTCCCCGGCGGGGTTCTCGTATTCCGAGAAACGCATGACGGTCCAGGAGTGCTCGGTCAGGTCGGCCGGGTTGTCATAGACGCCCACGTTGGTGCCGATCTCGTCGCGCAGATCGTTCCATTCCATACAGGCGCTTTGGCAAGCCTTGCACCCGATGCACTTGGAAACGTCGATCAGCTTGGCGACCGAACCCGTGATGGGTTCACGGATGCCGGGCGGCGGTGTCGTGGTGGCCGAGCGCCGCTTGATGTCTAGGGATTGCATGGACATGTCGGTTCTCCTAGGCCTTCTCGACCTTGACCAGGAACGACTTGAATTCCGGGGTTTGGGAATTGCCGTCGCCCACGAATGGCGTCAGGGTGTTGGTCAAAAAGCCGGGTTTGGCCAGGCCCACGAAACCCCAGTGGATCGGAATACCCACGTGGTGCACCGTCTTGCCTTCGATGGTCAACGCGCGCAGGCGCTTGGTGACCAGCGCCACCGCCTTGATGTAGCCGCGGTTGGACGACACTTTGACCCGCGTTCCGTTGGCAATGCCCAGTTCCTTGGCCAGGGCGTCCCCGATCTCGACGAATTGCTCCGGCTGGAGAATCGCGTTGATGCGGACGTTCTTGGTCCAGTAGTGGAAGTGCTCGGTCAGGCGGTAGGTGGTGGCCACGTACGGGAACTTGTCCACCGTGCCCATCGCGGCCAGGTCGTCCTTGAAGACGCGCGCGGCCGGGTTGCTGGTCACGCCCTTGGCCTTCGGATACAGCGGGTTGTAGCCCAGCGGCGTTTCGAAGGGTTCGTAGTGTTCCGGGAACGGCCCTTCGGCCAGGCCCGCGCGCGCGAAGAAGCGCGCCACGCCTTCGGGGTTCATGATGAACGGACCCATGCCGCCGTCGGGGTTTTCATCGCCCTTGAAGTCGGGGATGTCGGCGCCCGCCCAAATCTTGCCGTTCCAGCCGATCAGGCTGCGGCGGGGATCGAAGGGCTTGCCCGCCACGTCGCAAGACGCGCGGTTGTACAGGATGCGGCGGTTGGCCGGCCACGCCCAGGCCCAGTTCAGGGTCTGGCCGATGCCGGTGGGGTCGCTGTTGTCGCGCCGCGCCATCAAGTTGCCGCCAGGGCCCCAGGCGCCGGCGAAGATCCAGCAGCCGCTGGCCGTGGAGCCGTCGTCGCGCAGTTCCGCAAAGCCCGCTAATTGCTCGCCGCCCTTGCGGGTGACCTTGGTGGGGTCCTTGGGGTCGACCAGGTCCACCAGGGCGCGCCCGGAGTATTCCTTGGCCAATTCCTCGGCGGTGGGGTTCTGCGGGTTGGAGTACGGCCAGGACAGGTTGACGATGGGGTCGGGATACGTGCCGCCTTCGTCCTGGTACATCTTGCGCAGGCGCGTGAAGATCAGCGACATGATTTCGATGTCGCTCTTGGCTTCGCCCGGGGGCTCGGCGCCCTTCCAGTGCCATTGCAGCCAGCGCCCGGAGTTCACCAGCGCGCCGTCTTCCTCGGCGAAACAGGTGGTGGGCAGGCGGAAGACTTCGGTCTGGATCTTGGACGGGTCCACATCGTTGGCCTCACCCGCGTTGCGCCAGAATTCCGAGGTTTCGGTGACCAGCGGGTCCATGATGACCAGGAATTTCAGCTTGGCGAAACCGTCGTTCAACTTGGCCTTGTTGGGCGCCGCCGCCAGCGGGTTGAAACCCTGCGCGATGTAGCCGTTCATCTTGCCCTGGACCATCAGCTCGTAGACCTGAAGCATGTCGTACAGCTTGTCCAGCTTGGGCAGGTAGTCGAACGCCCAGTTGTTTTCCGCCGTGGCGGCTTTGCCCCACCAGGCCTTCATCAGGCTGACGTGAAACTTGTTGTAGTTCTGCCAGTAGCTGAGCTGGTTCGGACGCAGCGGCTTTTGCGTGCGGGTCTCGATGTACTTGGCGTAGTCCTGCTCGGGTTCGTTGGGCAGCGTCATGTAGCCCGGCAGCAGGTTCGACATCAGGCCCAGATCGGTCAGGCCTTGAATGTTCGAGTGCCCGCGCAGCGCGTTCATGCCGCCGCCGGCGATGCCGATGTTGCCCAGCAACAGCTGCACCATCGCGCCGGTACGAATGATCTGCGATCCGATGGAGTGCTGCGTCCAGCCCAGCGCGTACAGGATCGTGCCCGCGCGGGTGGGGCTGGCGGTGGACGCCAGCATTTCGCACACTTTCAGGAACTTGTCTTTAGGCGTGCCGCACACGCGCTCGACCATGTCTTCGGTGTAGCGCGAATAGTGCTTCTTCATCAGCTGGTAGACGGTGCGCGGATGCGCCAGCGTCGGGTCCGTCTTGACGAAGCCGTCATCGCCGCGCTCGTAGTCCCAGCTGGCCTTGTCGTAGGTACGCTTGTCGGCGTTGTAGCCGGAATACAAGCCTTCCTCGAACGAGAAGTCCTCGCGAACGATGAAAGAAAAGTCGGTGTAATTGCGCACGTACTCGTGCTGGATCTTGTCGTGATCCAACAGGTACTTGATGACGCCACCCAGGAAAATGATGTCGGTGCCGGTGCGTATGGGCGCGTAGAAATCCGCCACGGATGCCGAACGCGTAAAGCGCGGATCCACAACGATCAGCTTCGCCTTGTTATGGGCCTTTGCTTCCGTAACCCATTTGAACCCGCACGGGTGGGCCTCGGCGGCATTGCCACCCATGATCAGCACTACGTCCGCGTTCTTGATGTCGACCCAATGGTTCGTCATCGCTCCACGGCCAAACGTCGGGGCAAGACCTGCCACCGTCGGGCCGTGTCAGACACGTGCTTGGTTATCGAACGCCAACATCCCCATGCTGCGCACGGTCTTGTGCGTAACGTAGCCCACCTCGTTGCTGCTTGCCGAGGCGGCCAGCATGCCGGTGGTCAGCCACCGGTTGACGGTCTTGCCGTCCGCGGTCTTCTCGACGAAGTTTGCGTCGCGGTCGGCTTTCATGAGTTTGGTGATGCGGGTCAGCGCGTCGTCCCACGACATCCGCACCCATTTGTCCGACCCGGGTGCCCGGTATTCCGGGTACTTCAGGCGGTTGGGGCTGTGGATGAAGTCGATCAGCGCCGCGCCCTTCGGACAGAGCGTGCCGCGGTTGACGGGGTGATCAGGGTCGCCTTCGATGTGCATGATGCTGGCGCGCGCGTTCTTGGCGCCGTCGCCCAGACCGTACATCAGCAAGCCACAGGCGACCGAACAGTAGGGACAGGTGTTGCGCGTTTCAGTCATGCGCGCAAGTTTGTACTGGCGCACTTCAGCCATGGCCGTGCCGGGAGCTACCCCGAGCAATGCCAGGCTAGAGCCTGCCAGGGTGGCACCTGTCACCTTGAAGAACTGGCGGCGATTCATGTTGACCATGAAGCACTCCTCTCCGGGTGAATGACGAAAGCCGATGGCTTGTCCGACGCGGAAAAGCCCTACAACTTCCAAGGATATTTCAATAAGTATATTCGCAAGACCAAGTCACGCGCCACGATAAAAGCCCGGCTTGCGACGATTTGGCGGCGAAATGGGAGTTGTTCGCAGATTTTGGAGTGTCTGGCGGCTGCTACATTCCTCGTTCACGCTTGACCGTTGGAATGCCCGATGCGCCGTTTTGTTCCCTTGGCCTTGTCCCTGGCCTGCCTGGCAGGGATGCCCGCCCCCACCGCGCTGGCCGCGCCCACAACCGCGCGGCTGACACCCGCCGCCGCCGCGACCGAAGCCGCTCACCAAGCGGCCATGGAGGGCTACCTGTATTTCTATCCGCTGGTGACGATGGATCTGACCCGGCGCCAGTTCACGCATCCGTCGCAAGGCGCGCAGGGCGCGGCGGCCAACGCTTTCCTGCATGGCCGCGGCCTGCCCCCCGCCGGCGCGGCAACACCGTGGGCCAACCCCGACATGCTGCGCAGTACCGGCTGGGTCGACCTGACCGCCGGCCCCGTCGTGCTGTCCGTGCCCGACACCCAGGGCCGGCTGTATTCGTTGACGCTGGTGGACATGTGGACCGACGCCTTCGCCATGTTGGGCAAGCGCACCACCGGCACCGGCAAGTCCAACACCGTGATCGTGCCGCCCGGCTGGACCGGCACGCTGCCCTCCGGCATGGCCCGCATCGACGCGCCCACCCCACACGTCCTGGCCAAGCTGCTGATCCAGGCAGACCGGCCCGCCGATTTCGCCGCCGTGAACGCCTTGCAGGACGGCTACGCGCTGACGCCGCTGTCACAGTGGAACTTGCCGGCGCAATCGCAGCGGGTGAAGTCGGACCCCAATCTGGACCTGAAGATCGCCGTGCGCGAGCAGGTCGAGTCCATGCCGACCGATGCGTTCTTCACCTACGCTGCCGAGCTGCTGCGCAAAAACCCGGCGCACGCGACTGACCAGCCTATCCTGGCCAAGCTGCGCCAGGCGGGCCTGATTGCCGGTCGTCCGTTTGATTTCGACAAGCTTGACCATCCCGCCAAACAAGGCATGCGACGCGGGCTGCGCGCCGCGCGCGAGCGCATGCAGGCAGCGGCGGGGGCCACGCTGCGCAATCTGAATGGCTGGCAACAGGAAACGGCCAGCGTGGGCGTGTATGGCAACGCGTACCTGCGCCGGGCGCTGGCCGCACAGGCACAGCCGGGCGCCAGCCTGCCCGAGGATCTGGCCGTGCTGCTGCGGTCCGCCGACAACCAGGGTGCCCCGATCGACGGCGCGCAGCGCTACCTCATGCACTTTGAAAGCGGGCAACTGCCGCCCGCCGGCGCGCTGTGGTCATTGGCCGCTTACGACAACCAGGGCATGCCCGTTGGCAACATGCTTGGCCGTCATACCTTGGGCGACCGCCAGCCGTTGCGCTACAACGCCGATGGTTCGCTGGACCTGCATTTCAGCCAGACGCCGCCCGCCCCCGAAGACCAGGCCAACTGGCTGCCGCTGCCGGCATCGGGCGCCGTAACGATGTTGTTGCGTATGTACGAACCGCAGCCCGCCTTGCTGGACGGCTTGTGGATGCCGCCCGCCCTGATGCGCGATGAGCCGCAACCGCAGGCGGGTGCGGATTTGAATGTGGACCCCGCCGCCAACGCCGCCCAGCCTTCCGAGAAGAAACCCTAGAACGCGGCCAGATGACGGCTCGGTGACAGGCGGCTGCCGCTACCATAGGCGTTTTATTCTTCAATGATGAGCGCCCGCCATGGACGACGCCTTTAGCCACCAATTGTCGATGACCATCCTGATGACGCCGGACATGGCGAATTTTTCAGGGAACGTACACGGCGGAACCATCTTGAAGTACCTGGATCAGGTGGCCTACGCCTGTGCCAGCCGCTACGCCGGCCAATACGTGGTCACGCTGTCGGTGGACCAGGTCGTGTTCCGCGAACCGATCCACGTGGGCGAATTGGTCACTTTCCTGGCGGCGGTGAATTACACCGGACGCACGTCGATGGAAATCGGCATCAAGGTCGTCACCGAAGACATCCGCAAGAAGCTCGTGCGCCACACCAACAGCTGTTATTTCACGATGGTGGCGGTGGACGACAACGGCGCACCCACCGCCGTGCCGCCGCTGGCCCCGCGCAACCTGGAAGAAAAGCAACGCTTCGAAGCCGCGCGCCTGCGCCGCGAACTGCGCCAGGAAATGGAACGCCGCCACGACGAGATCAAACGGGAAACGACGCACGACGCGCCGTAACGCCTGACCGACCGGCTGGGGCTATTTCTCTGTGCCGGGTTCGCTGGCGATAAAGTCGTCCAGGGCTTTTCGGGCCGCTTCCGCCTGGGCGGGGGTGGGTCCACGCGTAGCGCTTTGCGGCTCGACGCGGGGCGGGGCAACGGCCCCGTAACGCGGGCGCAGTGAACGCATAGCGTGATCCCAGATTGCCAGCGTCTGATCCTTGTTCAATGTGGAGTCAACAGGTGGACGCGGCCTTTTTCTTTGCCACAACGGAGGATCGCCCCGAGGGACAAAGTTGGGCAAAAGCCAATTAAGCAACTTGTCCGGTGTGATCTCCGGGTTGGCGTGCAGTCTGGGCACGCCGCCCGCGGTCAGGCGGAAATTGACCGATGGACTCGCCAACGAACGACTATCCCGGTAGTTTTCAGCCACAAACAAGAACCCGCGATGGTCTTTCGTTTCATACCGCATCAGGTATTCCTCCGCGGGATTCGCAGCCAGCGTGGTATGCCCCTTGCGCACCACATCGGGGGCCCAGACGCGGAAGGCTTTGAAGTCGCGGACCATGCGTTCGATGAGGCGAGGCGACTCATTGCGCGCGGAGTCACTGAAGTAGATTTCCAGTTTGACGTTCGAGCCTCGCGCCATGAAGCTCACGATGCCCATCTCGTGGTCGTGCGTGCCCCGGATGATGACGGGGCCCAGCGAAAGGCCCGGGCCGGCCGCTTCGGCTTGCTTGACGCCGACAACTTGCGCAGCGAGCTCAAGCAGGCGCGACTCGACCTGTGCGTTGCTGCCCTCGTACGCGTTTGCTGCCAGCTTGACGTGCGTGCCGTTCACCAGCAGATGCAGTTCATAGGTTTGCGACCCCGTGCTGCCCAGGCTCCGGTGAAATTGGAACAGCCACTTCCCCCGCGCCAATTCCTCCGCACCGAGAAGCACGGATTTGCCGGTTTCAGAACTGTTGACGGCGCCGATGCGGCGGGCGCGTTCTGAAAGAGCCTCGTCAAACTGAGCCAACGTGATGTCTTGCCCCAGAATATCGATTCCAACGCTCGTATGATCGGCCCCTCCTCCGTAGTAAAGCTTCGCGAACGCCCTGGAAGGCGGCCCCCAGTCGGCGGGAAGTTCGATCAGTTGCCTGCCTACCGCCCACGTTCGCATGGGGCCGGTAATCTCGTTCACGGCGGAATCCTCCTTTGAATGAAATAGGGCCATCACGCCCGCGGCGAGCCCGGCCAACAGACAAAGCAGCGGGATCAAGCGACGCATGACGGACGCTTGGCTTGAGCAGCGATCTTGATGAGGCTATACAGCGTGAAGTGCCGGGTCTGCATCACTTTGAATGCGCCTTCATGGTCAAAGCCCGTGGCGCTGACTTGCACCCGCACTTGTCCTTCACGCGCCTGCGCGGCCGGCGCCTGGCCTGAACTGACCGGAACCGTGCCATCACCGACGCCGTCCTGCATTTCGCAGTGCAGTTCCCAATGGCTGACTTCCATGGATACGGCTAGCCGGCCTGCCCTGACCGGCACGTGTTCCACGACGCGACTGCCGCCAACGTACAACGGGCTGGATCCTTGATCTCGCACCTGCGCCATCTGCATGGTGGACACAACGAAGGCATCCGGGGGCACACCCAAAGGCCGATTCAGATCACCCCGTCCGGCTCGCATTTGCCAGGTAATGGTTTCGAAACTCGGCTGTTTGGCGTCAGCCCCGTAATACACGTAGGTGTTGGGGTGATAGGCGGCGTCTATCCTTTCGTGAAACAGCTTCGCCAGTCTGATATTTTCCGCGTAGTCCTTCCACTCGATGGGAGCCCCATCCTTCGGCTTTAACCACTCTTCGCGCAGCAACGCCCACCAGCGATCACGGCGCAAATAGATTTCCTGGTACGGGTCTGCCTCAGGACGCGCAGGCATGGCGGGCGCGTAGTCGGGGTCTCGCAGGCGTAACCATCCCGGCGAATAGTTCTTGGTGGGCAGCAATTGCAGTGCACCCGGCGACTGGGCGAATACCGCTGTGACGTCCTGGCCGGTCACGCCGATCACGGCGGCGGCCATCGCGCTTTCTTGCTGCATGCCCACTTTGCAGCGCCGGTATGCCACCGGGGCGCCATGGGTCGGCATCACGCCGTGCACCACGCCTGCAATGGCTTCGCTCATGCCGGGTAACTGCGCGCAACGCCGTGCCACCAGCCCGCCCATCGAGTGTGTGACCAGGATGACCTGCCGGCACTTGGACCCGTACTGACGCCTGATTTCGTCGATACGCTCGGCCAGCTTGTTTGCCGCCACGTCGTTGTCCGCCAGCCAGTTGTAGCCAAACGCGTGCACCGGCATCCGGTATGCGGCGCGGGCGGACAGGTCGTCCGTCTTCAGATGCGGCAGCTGGCGCAGCAGGTGTTCGCCCAGGCCTGCCAGGGGCACCTCCAGCCCGGGCTTCAGGCGCGGCGGCAACGAGGGGTCGTCGGGCACGTCCAGGTGCATGGACTTCAGTTGGAATTGCGGCCACTCGTGCGGCCGATAGGAGCTGTTCAGCGAGTCTTCCAGCCAGAGCAGAAATGGGTGATAGCTGCTTTCGCCGACTTCGCCCCAGCCCCGTTCGCGATAGCGATCGATAAGCGCCTGTTTGCTTTGCGTGGCCGATTCGACGGAAGGCACGATCACCGACCCCCCGCGACGCTCGGGCACGGCGCCAGCGTCATCGACGGTCACGCGGTCGGGGTGCAACACCGCCTGGCGGGTCCCTGCGGGAACGCTGTTCCAACGCCGGAACAAATCAATAGGTTTGCCTGCCAAGCCCGCATCCAGCCGCCAGACGGGTTCGGCTTCTTGCCCGTCATCCGGCACGGACTTCAGATTCGAGCCCATGATGCCCGGAACGAATACGACTGGCAGGATAGCGTCCGGCGGGATCAGCAGGATGACCGGATCGCACTGCTCGGCGGGCGTCAGGGTCCACTGAAACACGGGCTGGCCCCGGGCGTTGTAGGACATCGGGGCGAAACGCTGCGCGGACGCTGCGGTATCGGGCACGGCGGGCTCCTGAGTGGGGCACGCGCGTGGCCTTGGCGGATTGCGTGGCGCTGCGCGAGCAAATCACTTAACCCGCAACAGTGATGGCGATCCGAAAAAAAGACTATTGGAAGAGTCTGATTTCCGGATCAGATTGCTATGAACCCGCGTGGCGAATCAGGCCCGCTCCGCCGCTCCGGGCGGTGGCGGGGGG
>NZ_JBLVOL010000009.1:86512-88257 GCF_053543755.1 Achromobacter semiaridum
TCAGGCCCAACCATTGCTGCGACCAGAACCCGCGGCCGTAGTCGCGGCCGCCCAATTCGGCCTGTTGGTCGTGGATGCCCGTGGGGCCATAGCCCACGCCAAAACGGGCGGTGCGAAACAACACGTCCCAGATGGGGAACAGCGCGGCAAAGTTGTAGCCGCCGACGGGACCGGGCGTGGACGCGTCGTACGCAATGGAGTGGTGATGCCGATGAAAGCGCGGGCTGACCAGCAGGCGTTCGCCCAGCGCGCCGAAGTGCATGCGCAGGTTGGCGTGAGAGAAGCTTTGCGCCAGCTGCGTAATGGCCACCACCGCCACGAACTGCGCCGGCGGCACGCCCACCAACTGCGACACGAACACGACCAGCACGTCGCGCAGCATGTCGTCCAGCAGATGGTTGCGATCGTCGCTCCAGATGGTCATCTGGCGCTGGCTGTGATGCACGGCATGCAGCGCCCACAGCCAGCCGAAGCGGTGTTGCGCACGGTGGTAGACGTAGTCGACCGCATCGAACAGCAGCAGATAGATGATGAGGCTGACCCAGGCCTTGTCGGTCACGCCCGGCCAGTACTGGTCTAGCTGGAATGGCGCAAAGCCCCACACGTGCAGCTGGCCGAAGACGCTGTCCCAGAAGGGGTCGATGGTGAAGAACAGCGCCAGCCGGAAGACGCCCAGACGGTGGATCAGCGTGTACAGCACGTCGATGCCGATCTGGCGTCGGTCGGTAACGGCTTCAACCGGCCGCAGGCGTTGCAGCGGGCCGAACACCAACACCAGCACGGCAACCTGCACCAGGCCGACCAGCAGCCACATGGTGGCGTCATAGCCGTCCTCGATGAAGTTGCTCATTCCGAGGTGAAACAGCGCGGGCTGGATCAGCGTTTCGAAGAGCCATTGCTGGCATGCCCCGAAGAATTGGCTAAGCGTGTCCATGATCAATGATGCGTGGCGATCCAGTCGCGATAGGCCGGATGCGTGTCCAAGGTGGCAAAACAATAGCCCTTCTGCTGCAAGCCCACAATCAAGGGCTCCAGCACGGCGGGCGCCCAGGGGTCCTGGCGCGACCAGATGCCCAGGTGGGCAAGCAGGATATCGCCGGGCTTGATGGTGCGCAGCGCCTGATCCAGCAACTTCGCGTTGGGGTATTTATCGCTGGGCAATTCATCGCCCAGGAAGCCGGCGGGCGACCAGCCCACGTGTTCGTAGCCGCAGGCCTTGGCGGCCTGCAGCAAGGCGGGCGAGGTTTTGCCGCCCGGCGCGCGGTACAGCGGCAGCATCCTGGCGCCGGTCATCTGGTGAAAGCGGGTGGCCGAACGCTTGATTTCGGCGCAGTACTGTTCGGCCGTCCATTCGGCGCGCTTGCCGGTGTCGGGGCCCGCGCTGGGCTTGACGCGGAACTTGCCGCCCGGCAGGTCGCCCTGCCAGTAAACGTGGTCGTAGGTATGCGATCCGAAAGCATGCCCTTCCGCCGCGCGCGCCTTCCACCACGGCGCCCAGACGTCGTCCAGGCTGGAGCCGTCGGTCTTGGTGCGTTCATTGGCCAAAAAGAACGTGACTTTGACGTGATGGCGGTTGAGCACATCGGCGATCAGCGGCGCGACACCCATGTGGCCGGTGTCCAGGGTCAGGTAGACGGGCTTGTCGCAGGTGGTCGGCGCGGCGGCACTCGCCACCGGCACGGCAAACGCCAGCGCCAGCGCCAGCGCCAGCAAGCTAGCGCCAGCGGGCGCAGCGTGGGGGCAAC
>NZ_JBLVOL010000010.1:0-21554 GCF_053543755.1 Achromobacter semiaridum
CGCATGAAGATCCCCGTTTTCCACGACGACCAGCACGGCACCGCCATTACGGTATCGGCGGCGTTCATCAACGGCTTGAAGGTCGTGGGCAAGGACATCAAGAAGGTCAAGGTCGTGACCTCGGGCGCGGGCGCCGCCGCCCTGGCGTGCCTGGATTTGATGGTGGACCTGGGCCTGCCGCTGGAAAACATCTGGGTCACCGACATCGAAGGCGTGGTCTACGAAGGCCGTGTCGAACTCATGGACCCGGACAAGGCGCGTTTCGCGCAAAAGACCGATGCCCGCAAGCTGGCCGAAGTGATTCAGGACGCCGATGTGTTCCTGGGCCTGTCCGCCGGCGGCGTGCTCAAGCCCGAGATGGTTGCGGCCATGGGCACGCGCCCGCTGATTCTGGCGCTGGCCAACCCCACGCCGGAAATCCTGCCGGAAGTGGCGCACGGCGTGCGTGACGACGTCGTCATGGCCACCGGCCGTTCCGACTACCCGAACCAGGTCAACAACGTTCTGTGCTTCCCGTACATTTTCCGGGGCGCGCTGGACGTGGGCGCCACCACCATCACCCGTGAAATGGAAATGGCCGCCGTGTACGCCATTGCCCAGTTGGCGGAAGAAGAGCAGAACGAAGTCGTCGCGGCCGCCTATGGCACCTACGACATTTCGTTCGGCCCGGAATACCTGATCCCCAAGCCGTTCGACCCCCGTTTGATCGTGCGCATTGCGCCGGCGGTGGCCAAGGCGGCCATGGACGGCGGCGTGGCCACGCGCCCGCTGGCCGATCTGGAAGCTTACGAAGAGCAGTTGCAGCAATTCGTGTACCACTCGGGCGCGTTCATGAAGCCGCTGTTCTCGGCCGCCAAGCGCATCGTGCGCGGCGGCGGCAAGGCCCGCATCGTGTTCACCGAAGGCGAAGACGAACGCGTGCTGCGCGCGGTGCAGGTCGTGGTGGACGAAGGCCTGGCGCGTCCCATCCTGGTGGGCCGCCCCGCCGTGTTGCTGTCGCGCATCGAGAAATTCGGCCTGCGCCTGCGCCTGGGTGAAGACGTTGAAGTCACCAACCCCGAATACGACGAACGCTTCCATCAGTACTGGACGACGTACTGGGAACTGATGTGCCGACGTGGCATCACCAAGGAAATGGCGCGCGTGGAAATGCGCCGCCGCCTGACCTTGATCGGCGCAATGATGGTGCACCTGGGCGATGCCGACGGCATGGTCTGCGGCACGGTCGGCGCGTACCACGACCACCTTCGTTTTGTGAATGAAGTGATCGGCCGCCGTCCGGGCGCCAACGTATATGCCGCCATGAACATCCTGCTGCTCAACGAGCGCACGGTGGTGCTGGTGGACACGCATGTCAACGACGAGCCCACGGCCGAGCAGATCGCCGAGTTCACGGTGATGGCGGCGCACGAAATGGCCCGCATGAACCTGGCGCCCAAGGTGGCGCTGCTGTCGCGGTCGAATTTCGGATCGGGTAGTTCCGCGTCGGGCGCCAAGATGCGCCAGGCGCTGGAGTTGGTGCGCGAAGCTGCGCCCGAGATCGAAATCGACGGCGAAATGCATGGTGACTGCGCCCTGGACGAAGCGCTGCGCATGCGCATCCTGCCGTCGTCCACGCTTAAGGGCGAAGCCAACCTGCTGGTGTGCCCGAACGTGGATTCCGGCAACATTGCCTACAACCTGCTCAAAACGGCGGCGGGCGGCAACGTGGCGGTCGGCCCGATCCTGCTGGGCGCCAACGCGCCGGTACACATCCTGACGTCCAGCTCCACGGTGCGCCGCATCATCAACATGACGGCAATGACCGTGCTGGACGCCAACCGCGTCGAAACCTCGGCCTGAGGCTGCGGCGCGCGTTAGCGGCGCGCAACGCCGGCAAGCAACGCCGGCAAGCAACGCCGGCACAACGCCAGCACCCACGCCCCGACCCACCGCTTACGCGCAGCGGCTCGGGGCGTTTTTCATGCGTTCAACGGTGCGCCGGCAGCTGTCGGACTGCACTTTCCGAACGCGACCCGGCCGCTACCCCAAGCTACGCCGGCCCCAAGGCTCAAGGCAAATGCGGCAGCAGCCGCTGCGGCAGCGAATAGTTGTCGATATGGTCGCGGAACGCCGCAATGAACAGGTCCTCGGCCGCGCTGCGGTGCGCGTCCCCGTGCCAAAGCAGATGCAGGTCCGCCGCGCACACGCCTTCGCCCGGCGGCAGCCGCCACAAGCGGCCCTCGGCAAGATCGGCCTGCACGCTGTGTTCCGGCAGGCAGCCGATGCCAAAGCCCGCCACCAGCAGACGCTTGACCTCGTCATGCTGCGACGACGTTGCAATGATGCTGCCCGAGAACCCGCGCTGGTCCCGAAAGATCGTCAGCGGAGACAGGCTGTCACCCAGGGCGTCGCTGGCAAACGAGACAAAATTCTCGTTCAGCAGATCCTCCATGCGGATGTCCGTGCGCCCGAACAGCGGATGGTGCTTGCCGCAGAACATCGCGTAGCGCTGTTGCAGGAACAGCTTGTGGTCCAGCCGCTTGGGAATCTGTCGGCATAGCGCAATGCCGGCCGTCGCGCCGCGCTGTTGCAGCACGTTCACGATTTCGCTGCTGGGCAACACATCCAGCTGAACTTCTATGCGCGGGTGCGCCCGATGAAAGCGCACCCAGAACTCGTCATACACCGCCGAATGAATGCGGCTGGCCACCAGCAGATGGATGCGGCCCACGGTTTGTTCCTCGGCCTGCGCCACGTCGCTGACCAGTTGCGACACGTTGCCATGAATCGCCAGCGCGGCCTGGCGCACCTCTTCGCCGGCCCGAGTGATGGCGAATTTGGAGTGATGCCGTTCGATCAGGCGGCGATCCAGCTGCTGTTCCAGCCGGCGCAATGCCTGGCTGACCGCTGACTGCGTCAGGTGCAGTTTGATAGCAGCACCGCTAATGCTGCGCTCTTGTGCGATGACCAGAAAAGTGCGCAGCAGGTTCCAGTCCAGGCGATCGCCCACGCGTGCAATGGTCGTCGGGGGAATCGATTGATCTTTCATAACACATTGATCGGTAACGGTTTGATGGGGCGCTGGCCGTTGCGAGGGCGCAATGCCCGGTGATGATATCTGAACATTAACGCTGCTTAAGTCGATGATAAGAATTCAGAAATTGACCGCCCCCTGGGGCGCGGGCGATAAAGCCGCCATCAAATCCAAAAAAATCCAAGGAGGAATCATGTCGGCCCCCGTCCATCCATCCGCCGCCAGGCAACCGGTGCGCGCCGCTGCCGCGGCCTTCATCGGCACCACCATCGAGTGGTATGACTTCTACATCTACGCCACCGCCGCCGCGCTGGTATTCGGCAAGGTGTTCTTTCCCACCGCCGATCCCTTCGTCAGCACGATGGCGTCCTTTGGCACCTTCGCGGCGGGCTTTCTTGCGCGGCCGCTGGGCGGGCTGGTGTTCGGCCACCTGGGCGACCGCGTCGGCCGCAAGAATGCGCTGATGGCCACGCTGGTCATCATGGGCGTCGCGACCGTGGGCATCGGCCTGCTGCCCAGCTACACGCAGGCCGGCATGCTGGCGCCCGCGCTGCTTTTGGTGTTGCGCCTGGCGCAGGGCCTGGCCGTGGGCGGCGAGTGGGGCGGCGCGGTGTTGATGGCGGGCGAACACGCCTCGCAACGGCGGCGCACCTTCGCGGCATCCTTCGCGCAGTTGGGCAGCCCCGCCGGCTTGATTCTGTCTCTGGTGGCGTTCCGCCTGATCACGACGCTGGACGAGGCCGACTTCCTGGCCTGGGGCTGGCGCATCCCGTTCCTGGTCAGCGCCGTGCTGCTGGTGGTGGGTTACTTCATCCGCATCGGCGTCAGCGAATCGCCCGACTTTGCCAAGGTGCTGGCGCAGCAGGAAACGTCCGAGGTGCCCGCGCGTGAAGTGCTGCGCACCGCCTGGCGCACCGTGCTGCTGTGCATGGGCGTGTGTACCGTGGCGATCGGCGGCATCTATTTCACCAACACGTTCATGCTGGCCTACACCACGCAAACGCTGGGCCTTGACCGCGCGATGATCCTGGACTGCCTGTTTGCCGTCGCCATCATCCAGCTGATCGTGCAGCCGCTGGCAGCGTGGTTCGCCGAATCGCTGGGCACGTCGCGCGTGCTGATGATCGCGGCGGCGTGTTCCGTGTTGGCGCCGTACCCGATGTTCATGCTGGTCAGCCACGCCACGCCGCTCAGCATCGTGGCCGGCATCGCCATCGTGCTGGTGTTCATGGCGACCATCTATTCGGCCATGGCCGGCTTCATCAGCGCGGCCTTCGAGACCCATGTGCGTTATTCGGGAATCTCGCTGTCGTATCAGTTGTGCGGGGCCGTTGCCGGCGGTTTCACGCCGTTGATCGGCACCTGGCTGTCGCATCAGTATCCCGGCCAGTGGCTGCCGCTGGCGCTGTTCTATTCCGCGCTGTCGGCGATCACGCTGGTGTCGATATGGGGCTTGGCCAACCACAAGCCGCGCCGCGCGGCCAGCGTTCGCACCGTCACGCCGGTCGCGTAGGGCGGGCGCTCAAACACTCATCTTCAAGGAGAAACCATGGACACCACTCAAGCCCCCGCCGCGCTGACGGCCGAACAGACGCGCCGCATTCTGCAAGCCGTGGACGACCGCTTCGATGCGCAACTGGCCTTCACGCAGGAGTTGGTGCGCTTTCCCTCGCTGCGCGAGCAAGAGCACACCGCGCAGGACTTTCTGTACGAGGCGATGCGCCAGCGCGGCTTTGCGATGGACCGCTGGAAGATAGACGTAAAGGACATCGAATCCCATCCGGGCTTCGGACCCGTCACCGTCTCGTACGAAAACGCCTTCAATGTGGTCGGCACCTACCGACCCGACGTGCAGACGGGCCGCTCGCTGATCCTGAACGGCCACGTGGACGTGGTGCCCACGGGCCCTCAGGACATGTGGAGCCGTTCGCCCTGGGACCCGGCCATCATCGACGGCTGGATGTACGGACGCGGCGCCGCCGACATGAAGGCCGGCCTGGCCGCCAACCTGTTCGCCTACGACGCCCTGCGCGCGGCCGGCTACGCCCCCGCGGCGCCGATCTACTTCCAGTCCGTGGTGGAAGAGGAATGCACGGGCAACGGCGCGCTGGCCGCCCTGTTGCGGGGCTACAAGGCCGACGCCGTCATCATCCCCGAACCCGAAGAAAACATGCTGGTGCGCGCCAACGTGGGCGTGTTGTGGTTCAAGGTCCGCGTGCAGGGCCACCCCACCCACACGCGCGAAATGGCCAACGGCTTCAACGCCATCGATGCCGCCTATGCGACCATCGAGGCCCTGCGTAAGCTGGAAACCAAGTGGAACGGGCAGCATCACTGCCACCGCCATTTTGAACACCTGGACCACCCCATCAACTTCAACATCGGCAAGATCGAAGGCGGCGACTGGCCGTCCACCGTGCCGCCCTGGTGCGAATTCGACGTGCGCGCCGCCATCTACCCCGGCACGACGGCGGACGAAGCCCGCGCCGAAATCGACGCCTGCCTGCGCGACGCCGTGTCCGACCCCCGCCTGGGCGGAACACCCCCCACCGTCACCTACACCGGCTTCTACGCCGAAGGCTATGTGCTGGAAGAAGGCTCCGACGCGGAAAACACCCTGCGCGAGTGCCACCGCCAGGCATTCCAAAGCGAGCTGCAAAGCTTCACCACGCCCGGCTACCTGGACGCCCGCGTCTTCGTCATCTACGGCGACATGCCCACCCTGGTCTACGGACCCAAGTCCCTGGACATCCATGGCTTCGACGAACGCGTGCACCTGGAATCGGTACGCCTCATCACCAAAACCATTGCACTGTTCATTGCGCAATGGTGCGGGGTGCGGGAGTGAGGTAGGTAGAAGTTCGGTCGGGGTTTCCTGCAAACAGGCGGGCAAGGAATCGATCGCGTATTTCGGTGCGTTCGACCTTTGCCCCATCCCCGACAAATACGTCGACACGACTGAACGGCTGCGTCAGTTCGATATGGTCAGCGCTGTGGCCTGGAAAAGTGATCAAGATCCACATGCCGGGCTTGGGAAACATGGCCGTGCGAAATCTTAAAGTCTGGCCGGGGCTCATGCCAAGCTTGCGCGTGTCGTCGTTGTCGTTGAAAAAGACGCTGACGCGGCCGGTGGCATGTTCCGAGTAATGCACCACCACCACGGGCGAAAACGCACCCGAGGTGGCGGAAAATACCCAGATGCATGCCAGCAATCCCAGGATGGCGCAAAGCAGGCGCGCTACGACTCGCATGCTTCCGTGCTTTCAACGGCTGCATTCATGGAGTTCCTTAGCTCGATGCTCTGCGATTCCCCAAGGCAACGGCACGGCGGAAATTCGTTCCAACAGCGTAGCCGAGGTCAGTTCGTGAGGCTTGGAGGCGGCATAGAGATCGCATCCCAGTTTGATCGAAATGTGGTCCGGCACGTCGTCCGCGCTGGCCGGCCACGTGCCGTTGGTCGAATGGTCTTGCCACCTGGGGAGTTTTCCATCCTTCATGGACCGATAGGCGTCCGATAGCGCTTGCGCCAAGCCTGCCCCGTGAAGCAGCTCGGCTTCGCTAAAGCCCAGGGCCACCCCGACATATCCATAGTGGATGTTCGACCAGATGTCGTAGTAGTAGTCAAAATCCCCCAGTTTTTGCCAGCCTCGATTAAAGCCGTGCGGCCCCAGCCGTCGTCGCAGAAGTGGTTTATGGTCCCATGGCCGGCCAGGGCCAACGCGCTCGACCCACATTGCATAGGCGGCAGCCTTTTGGGCCGCGGCCGCTGCGTGATAGTCAGGTCTTCCAGCCAATTTTTCATGCCAGCGTAACCGGTGCCATTCAGCAGTTTGAGCGTCGGGATCCGCGCTGTTGGCCCCAAGTATCTTTCTGCCTTCGACGGAGAAGGGATTGGTCTTCATTTCACGAACGATGTACTCGGCCACTGCGACCGCCGTATCAGCGTGATCGCAGACAACGTGGTCCGGGGCCTTAGCTCGTATGCGCTCACTGCTGGAATCTCTGTCTGGCGAGGCGCTCTTGGCATTGCCTGCGTGGGCCCGAAAACCCAAATCTTGAGCTAATACGGCGATGTTCTGGCTGGCGATCAGCGTCGCGCCACATGACGTTTGCATGCCGTCGATCGCCAGCCGGATCCCGTCGACCATAAAGGTGGATACGCCTTCCGCGATAGGGTAGGTTCCCTTGCACTGGGGGCAACTCACCATATGTCCCAGTCCCGATGCCGCCTTACCTTCAATCAGGTAGAAGCTGATTCCCTGCAAGACGGTGCCACCGTGACTGGTCGTATCGCCAATTCGTATGATTGGCCTGGCTGACATACGCCCTCCCACGCAAATTAGACTGGCTTCGAGTCTATTGAATTTGCAACGGGCCAGACGATCTGGTGGGAAAAATCGGACTACTACGAGCGGATTCGGAATTGATCCGATGCCGACAGGGACAAGCTGCCCGCGTCGCGGGGACGTCAAAGCATGTCAGGTGTGGCGAAATCGGCCGGTGGGCATCGGCGCACGGTGCGAACGAATAAGAACAGCCCCCGGCTGTAAAGCAGGAGGCTGTGGTGTAGCCGGTCTTTCGCTATCGGGTCGGCTCGGATTTCGCCTATCCCCGCATCAAGTGCTGCTGGCCTTCCAGGTGCCGTCCGGTTGCTTGCAGAACCAGAACTGCCATTTCTCGGTGGTGCTGCTGCGGGCGAAGTCGGCGACCAGGAAGCGGCAGACGCGGTCGTCCTTGATCTTGCTGGTTTGCGTGGGCGTCAGTTGTACGGTGATCGGCGCGGCGCGCTTGGGCTGGGCCTTGCTGGTCCATTCGGTGCGCTGGCCGTCGGCCGATTGGTTCAATGCTTGCGCGACGGCTTCGTGGAACGAGGTCCGGTCGCCGTTGGGAATCTGCGTGATGAGAGAATTGTTCAGCATCACCGGCGGTGCGGCGACGGCCGCTGCCGACATGCCGCTTGCGATGAGCAAGGCGGCGAGAACGCGGGTGTATCTCAAGATAGGCTCCCTGTCTGATGAGTCAGATTTTTTCTTGCTGGCACTGGAGCCGATAGTACGCGAACGCGTTGCGTTTGCCACGTGCGCCGCGACCGCGCAAAAAAAGGCCGCCTGGTTCAAGGCGGCCAAGGTACAACAAGGGGAGGGGGAATCGTAGTCAGGCAGATCAGTTGCCGTGGTAGACGCCGGCGAACGGCATGTCGTTGGGCTCAACGTTGGAGACCAGGCCGGCAGCCTTGGCGGTAGCCAGTTCGGCTTGGACGTCGGCGCGAGTCTTGCCCGATTGCTGGGCGCCGTACACGCCCTGGAAGGGCACGTTGTTCGGTTCCACGTTGGTTACCAGGCCAGCGGCCTTGGCGGCGGCCAGTTCGGCCTGCACTTGCGCGCGGGTCGGGCCTTCGTACTGCGTGCCGTAAACGCCTTGGAACGGCACGTTGTTGGGTTCGACGTTTTGCGATGCGTAGGCGCCGGCGCTCAGGGCGGCAAAGGACAACATCAATGCGGTAGCTAGGGTCTTCTTCATGGTAAATCTCCGATTTCAAGAGCCTTGGGTGCGAATCCGGCGGCCTATCCGTCGTGGTTCGTTGCTGTTTCCCGATGACTGAATTCTGCGCCGATCCGGGGTAGGGATAAACCCGGATATCCGTAAAAGATATTTCCATAAATGGAAGAATATCGTTCGATTTTCCGATTTATTCCATTTATGGAAGCCATAGCGTCCCCCGGCGTCATAGAGGAGCCCGCATGGAACAAGTCCGGCTTACCGGTGTACGAGCAACGCTGTTGATTACGCTGTATGCCAAGGCAGCCGAAAGCCGCCTGCCGGGATCGTTGTTGCAGGACCGGTACGCCGCCGAGGCCGTGGCACGTATCGACCATGACTTCGCCACGCTGCGCATGAGCCGCGACGCCATGATCGGGTTGTCCATGCGCGCCTACTCGCTGGATGCGTGGGTGCGGGAATTCCTTGCCGCGCACCCGGTAGCCACGGTGCTGCATCTGGGATGCGGGCTGGACAGCCGGGTATTTCGCGTGGATCCGTCACCCGGCGTGGCGTGGTTCGATGTGGATTACCCCGATGTGATCGCGCTGCGGCGCACCGTATATCCCGACCGCCCGGGCTGCGAACTGGTGGGAACGTCGTTGGCGGAACTGGATTGGCTGGCGCGTATTCCGGCCGATAAACCGACGCTGGTGGTGGCCGAAGGGCTGCTGCTGTATTTGCACGAAGCGCAGGTACTGAACTTGCTGCGGGTGATCACCACGCAGTTCCCATCGGGTGAGATCGCGTTCGATGCTTACTCGCGGCTAGGGCTGGCGCTGGCCTCGCGCAACCCCATGTTCCGCGCGACCGGCGCGCCGATGCGGTGGAGTCTGGAGGACGCGCAGATGCTGGAAGCGCAGGTGCCGGGCTTGCGATTGCGCACCGAGCAATGGGTCTACGAAGAAGCCGGTGGCGCGCAATGGGCGCGGTTCAGCTGGCCGGCGCGCGTGGGAGTGTGGCTGATGCGGCGCGTGCCGCCCCTGCGCAGGCTGGGCAGGTTGCTGCGCTACGGTTACTGAGGCGTGCAAAGGCGTGCATAGGCGTGCAGCAGTACCGGTCAGTAGTGCGGCGGCAGCTCGTCGCGCAAGCTGCGAAAGGGCGCGGCGCCTTCCGGGGCTTGTTGGCGCAGGTCGGCGACCTCACGCTGAAGGCGGTCTATCTGCTGTTGTTGGCGGACGATAATCTGGTTCAGTTGTTCCAACAGATCATCCGCAAAGCTGGACTTGATCTCCAGCTCTTGCAGGCGGCGTTCTATGTCTTGCATGGGTTCCATGGCGGCTATTAGACCCGTTCCTGCCGTGGATTTCCAACGGAACACGGGATCTTTCAGGCTTTTATATAGGGAGACATCGGTGACGGACCAGGCGGGGCGGTGCGCACGGCGGCAAACACAAGGCGCTACGCGAGGGCACGGGCAGCGCGGGCTGCGCCGGGGCTTGCAGTGGCTGATGCAGGGCTCGCTGGTGGCGGGCATGGCCAACGGCGCCTGGAGCCAGACGGTGGACGCGACCCTGGCGCCCGTGGTGGTGACAGGCACGCGCCTGGGCACGTCCGTGCTGGACACGCCCGCGTCGGTGGATGTGGTTGACGGCGCGGTGATGCGCCAGGGCCAACCCGGCATCAACCTGTCGGAAGGGCTGGCGGGCGTACCCGGTCTGCAAATACAGAACCGCCAGAATTATGCGCAGGATTTGCAAATTTCCAGCCGGGGCTTCGGCGCGCGGTCCACGTTCGGTGTGCGCGGGGTGCGCCTTTATGTAGACGGTATCCCGGCCACGATGCCCGACGGCCAAGGGCAGACGTCCAACATCGACATCGCCTCACTGGCCCGTGTTGAAGTCATGCGCGGGCCGTTCTCTGCGTTGTACGGCAATTCCTCGGGCGGGGTGATCCAGGCGTTCACCGAGGATGGCGCGGCGCCGCCGTCCGTGTCGGCCAATGCGTGGGGCGCCAGCTACGGCACATGGCGTTACGGCGCATTGGTCAGCGGGGTGACGGGCACGAGCGGGGGCGAGGGCGCGGACGCGGGCGCCCTGGATTACGTGGCGAGCGTCAGCCGCTTTACCACCGACGGCTACCGCGACCACAGCGCAGCGCGCAAAAACCTGGCCAACGCCAAGCTGGGCTTGCAGCTGGACGACGCCAGCCGGCTGACCATCGTGCTGAACAGCGTCAACCTGAAAGCGCAGGACCCCTTGGGCCTGACCTGGCAGCAGTTTCAGGATGACCCGCGCGCCGCGCCCCTGGCACAGCAGTACGACACCCGCAAAACGGTGCGCCAGACGCAGGGCGGCATGGTCTACGAACGGCAGGTGGACGGGCGCAATACGTTGCGCGTGATGGCGTATTACGGCCAGCGCGACACGACCCAGTACCAGTCAATTCCCCCCGCCGTGCAACTGGCGCCCACGCAGGCGGGCGGCGTCATCGACCTGGCTCGCCAATACGGCGGCGCGGACGTGCGCTGGACGTCCGAGCTTGATGTCGGCGGCCGGGCGCTGACCGTGGTCGGCGGCTTTGCCTACGATGCCATGCAGGAAGATCGCAAAGGCTATCAGAACTTCACCGGTTCGGTGGCCAACCCGACCCTGGGCGTGCAAGGCGCGTTGCGGCGCAACGAAACCAACACCGTGTACAACGCCGACCCCTATGTGCAGGCATCGTGGAAAGTGGCGCCGCGCTGGACCCTGGACGCAGGCCTGCGCTACAGCACGGTCAGCTTCGATTCCAACGACCACTACCTTGCCGCCGGTAACGGCGACGACAGCGGCGACGCGCGCTATCGCAAGGCCCTGCCCATGGCGGCCGTGCGTTATGCGGCCAGCCAGGACGTCAGCCTGTACGCGTCTTACGGGCGTGGATTTGAAACGCCCACCCTAAACGAAATCTCGTACCGCCCCGGTGGTCAGCCCGGCTTGAATTTCGGCTTGGCGCCGTCGCTTAGCACCAACCTGGAGGCGGGCGTGAAGGTGCGCGTGGCGGGGGGCTTGGCGACCGCCGCCGTGTTCCACACGGGCACGGACGATGAGATCGTGTCGGCCGGCAGCAGCGGCGGGCGCACCAGCTATCAGAACGCGGGCCGTACACGACGAGACGGCGTGGAACTGGGCTGGTCCGGCGAACATGCGCCGCACTGGCGCACGCAGTTGGCCTATACCTGGTTGAACGCGCGTTACGCCGACGACGGCACGGGTGGCATCCGCGCCGGCAACAAGATACCGGGCATCGCGCGGCAAGCCCTGTTTGCGTCCTTGGCGTGGGCGCCCCCGCAAGGCTGGCAGGCGTCGGTGGAAGGGCGGGTGTTAAGCAAGATCTACGTGAACGATGCCAACGACCAGGATGCGCCGGGGTATTTCGTTGCCGCCATCAGCGCGGGCTACGTGAAGAAAATCAACGCCTGGGAACTGAACGCCTACGCGCGTGTGGATAACCTGTTCGACAAGCAGTACGTCGGCTCGGTCATCGTCAACGAAAGCAATGGCCGCTATTACGAGCCGGCCGCCGGGCGCAGCGTGGGCATGGGGATCGGCGCAACGTATCGCTTCTGACGATGCGTTGTGGCCGTGGCGCGCAGTCAGTCGGGCGCGCTTGAATAGCAGATGCCGTGGTCTTCACATTGCGGGCATCCGGGCGCGGCTGACGGCGGCAGGCCCGCGTGCTCGCAGGCCGAATAGGCCAGGAATTTTTTCCAGCGCAGGTTGCGTGTATTGCGCATCACCAAGCCCGGGTAATGGCGCGCCAGCAGAAAGGTGACGTCTTCGCGGCCGGCCAGGCCCAGGTCGCGCCACAGGTGGTCGGGCCGCAGGCAGGCGTGCGCCAGCACGCCGGTAACCCAGGCCGTGGTGCCAAGGTCGGGGGTGCGATAGGCCTCAAGCAACACGCGCATCAGCAGGGTGAAGCCGGGTTGCGGGTCGCCCCGGCCGTGCACCGCGTACAGGGCGTATTGCTCGACAAACGCGGCCAGCCTGGCGTCTTCGGATTGAAGCGCGCCGGGAAAAAGATGGTCCATCAGGTCCGCGATTTCTTCGGGGCTCAGGCCGCTGCGCGCCAGATCGTGGTGCGCCAGGCTGGTACCGATGACGGTGGCGAAGAAGCCGGCGTCGGGATGGCCGGGCGGCGCGTGATGCAACAGGGCGCGCGCGAACCGCTGCACCGACACGGAAATGTCGGCCTGGGCGGGGGAAGAAGTCAGCACAGCGTCCATGGCGGGGAGTGGCAATCGCTAAAGTAATTCTGATGTTAATGAAGTCGTTATGTTGCGAAATATATATCGAAAGCCATGTCAGGCCGGCGATATTGTGGACAAAATGGTCTCAGGACATACCCGAACGGTGCAACCGCGAAGTGATCATTACGACGCACCTGCCCAGAGGCAAAGCGGCGCCGGCGAGTATCATCGGCATCCTCGATATTTCGGGTTTCCCCTAGCATGCCGCGACACGTACGTTCCGTTGTTTCCCGCCCCGCGATTTCCAGGTTTGCCATATCCAGGCTATGCGGCGCCGTCCTGGTCGCGCTGGCCGGCCTGACGGCGGCGCCGCCACCGGCCGTCGCCTACGACATCGGCGCGGTCATCGACGCCGTGCGCCTGTCGCGCTATCCGCTGCGCGACCCGGAACGCCGCGTCTGGGGAACGGAAAACGTAAAGGACGCGATACTGGTCGGGCAGATGGAAAACCGGCTGTACCTGTACCGGTACTTGCGGCCGGACGCCAAGACGTTCAGCCTGGAATTCCGGTCCCAGCCGCTGGTGATCGATCCCTCCAGATGGAGCGCATCGCGACAGGAAAACGTGGTGGTCCGATCCCCGCGCAACGCGGAAACCCTGTACTGGGTAGGCGTGTCCTATAACGGCGACGACAGCTCCGAAGCTCAGGGCTTTTTGGTGGATGCTAGCGGTGTGGCCGCGTCGGTGCATGCCGACGCCAGGCTGGCCGTGGTGACCGCCGACCGCCCCTGGACAGACGAACGCCGCGCGCAGGCCCTGGCCACGCTGCGGCCGGCCTTGACCGACTACCCCGTGCGCATGAAGGCGTTTCCGGCCGACCTGCGGTTTGAATACCGCGCGCCGGTGGACGTGACCGCCACCTTCCGCACGTTGCATCAAGTGGCGCGCGCCATCCCGCGCGCCAAGGCCGCCGAGTTCAACCGCGCGTTGGCCGACCTGCGCCGCTTTGTGATGGAGCAGGACCCCCGCCAGATCGATCCCGACAATGAAGACGCCGAGATGCTGACGGCGCTGAACGACTACGGATTCTGGCTGGCTGAATCCGGCGACACCGAACAGGCTGACCGCATCTTGTCCGAGGTCTTGCGGCGTGATCCGGCGCGCACGGCGGCCTATCTGAACCGTGCCGATGCGCGCTGGAAACAAAGCACGCAAGCGCGCGACAGGCGCGACTATTTCGAAGCGCTGGCGCGCGAGGACTACCGCCTGTACTGCTCGCGCCGGCTGGCGGCCAATGACGCCATCCCCGCCAACATCGCCACGCGCATCCGCGCGGCGCTGAAGGAAACCGCGCCGCTTGATGCACAGGTTTGCCGGCCCCGCCTGGCGATCTTCAAGGCGATCCAGGCCGAAGATCTGGACGCGGTGCGCGCCGAATTGGCCGCCGGCCAGGACCCCAACGGAGAGAACGAACACGGCAGGTCCGCGCTGGCGGTGGCCGTGTCGAAAAAGCAGCTGGACATCGTGCGGGTGCTGTTGGCGGCGGGGGCGCGAGCCGATGGGCCCAACAACGGTTATGTGCTGCTGGCCTCTGCGTTGCCCGACGCCCGCGACACTCGCCCGGCCGAGCAGCGCTATGCGCTGGCCGACGCGCTGATCGCGGCGGGCGCGCCGCTGGATGTGCCCGACTCCAGCGGCATGCCATTGCTGATGCGCCGCGTGTCGTATTCCAGCGAAGACAAGGAAACGCTGAGCTACCTGCTGGCCAAGGGCGCCAACCCGAACGCGCGCGACAAAAGCGGGCGGTCGGTGCTGCACGCGGCGATGCAAAGCCCCAAGACGTTGTGGTTTGCCCAGGCGCTGCTGGCCAAGGGCGCCGACATCAACGCGGCCTATGTGCGCATGTACTACGGCAATCGTGGCATGTGGGAAACGCCCTTGCTGGAAGCGCTGCGCGACGCTATCAGCGGCGAGTTCACCCCGACGGTGGTGTATCCGATTCCTGAACGGCTGAGCTTTGCGCTGGCGCACGGGGCGGACCCGGCCGTGGGCGGCTACAGCGCCAACAAGACGCCGGATCGCAACGGCATGGACGAGGCGCTGGCGCTGGCCGCGCGCACGATGCAGCCGACGCTGATCGACCAGCTGGCGCAAGCCGCCAAGCCGCCGTATCAAGCGCTGACGCCGGAACCCCTGTCGCGCCTGTTGGGTGTGTGGAATCAACTGGAGATCCGCGCGGCCATCAAGCTGAACAGCCCCGACTGGGACGGCCAGCGCGCCAGGCTGCGCGCCACCGCCGACCGCTTGCTGGCCGCCGGCGTGCCGTTGACGCGCCCCGACGACGCCACGGGCATCGCCAACAACAACATCGCGCCGCTTGCGCTGCCCTGGCTGCCTGACGACCTGTATCAGCAATGGCTGGACAAGGGCGCCGACGCGTCGGACAGAAGCGATCCGAACACGCGCGTCGACGGCGTTGCGGATGCCGACGCATTGCCGCTGGTGATCATGCTGCGCGCCGGCAACGAGGCCAAGGCCAAGATGCTGATGGACCGTGACGCCGGCTTGTATCGCACCCAGTGGCGTTGCGGCATGGCGGTGGCCGATGTGCTGGCCTGGCAGCTGGGCAATAGCGGCCCCATCAGTCCGACGGGCGCTCGCGCGGTGCGGCAGGTCATGGAAGGGGCGCAGGGGGCGGCCAGTTGCGACTTGAACCAGACGTCTCGCGTACAGCCGTTCGTGGGGATCAGCGCCCGCGACCTGGCCGCGCGCGCCAACGTGACGCTGATGGTGAAAGAGCCCCAGCCCCGGTAACCGGTGCGCCGCGGCCGTTCCGCATTTTCAAAACCGCATCTTCAAAACAAAACAGGCGCCCGAAGGCGCCTGTTTTTTGCGATGACGCTGGCGGGCAGCGTCATCGGCAAAGCGTCATTACATGGCGTGGCCCATGTTGACGTTCATGTTGTACAGCACCCATGCCGACCCGCCGACGATGATGGCGATGATCATTACGGTGAAGACGAACGCGGCCAGGTTGTCGCGTGCCGACTTCGACGCGCCCATGTGCAGGAAGTACACCAGTTGCACCAGCAACTGGAGCACGCACAGGGCAACGACGCCGACGATGGTGATGGTGTGCGACAGCGCGCCGTGCATCACCAGGCCGAACGAACCGAAGGTGAGCAGCAACGAAAGCACGAAACCGATGATGTAGGACTTCAGGCTGCCGTGGTCGGCGGCGTGATCGTCGTGGCCGTGTGCGGCCGCAGCGGAGTGCGACATCAGATGGCTCCCATGAGATAGACGAAGGTGAAGACGCAGATCCAGACGATGTCCAGGAAGTGCCAGAACAGGCTCAGGCACGCCAGACGACGCTTGTTGATCGAGTCCAGGCCATGGCGGCGAATCATGTCCAGCAGGACGATGATCCAGATCAGGCCGAAGGTGACGTGCAGGCCGTGCGTACCGATCAGCGTGAAGAACGCCGACAGGTAAGCGCTGCGGCCCGGGCCGGCGCCTTCCGTGATCAGGTGATGGAATTCCCAGACTTCCATCGCGATAAAGCCCGCGCCGAACAGGAACGTGACGACCAACCAGCCCATCGCGCGGGACTTGTTGTTGGCGTGCACGTTCAGGTTGGCCATGCCGAAGGTGAAGCTGGAGAACAACAGCAACAGCGTTTCGACCAGCACGAACTTCAGGTCGAACAATTCCTTGCCCGTGGGGCCGCCCGCGGTGGCGTTGGACAACACCGCGAACGTGGCGAACAGCACCGAAAAGATCAGCAAGTCGCTCATCAGATAGACCCAGAAACCGAATACGGTCTTGGATCCATCGTCATGATGCGCGTGATCGTCGTGACCCGCGTGGGGGTGAGTGGCTACGGCTTGAATCATGGCTCAGGCGGCCTTCTGCATTTTGTCAAAGTGAGCGTTTTCGATGCGTTCGACTTCCGCGGCCGGGACCCAGTAATCGACGTCGCGGTCGTAGGCGCGGGCGATGAAGGCGCCGATCATGCCGACGAAGCCGGCGGCGGCGAGCCACCAGATGTGCCAGATCAGCGCAAAGCACATCACCAGGCCGAACAAACCGATGTAGACGCCGGCGCCGGTGTTACGCGGCATGTGGATGTCTTCGTACTTGGCCGGGCGCTTGTAGGCCTTGCCGCTTTGCTTGTCTTCCCAGAACTGGTCCAGCTCATCAACGTGAGGAACGTGGGCGAAGTTGTAGAAAGGAGCCGGCGACGAAATCGACCATTCCAGGGTGCGGCCATCCCAGGGATCGCCAGTGACGTCCTGGTTTTGCTTGCGTTGGCGAACCGACACGAACACTTGCTGCAACAGGAACCAGATGCCCAGCATGATCAGCGCGGCGCCAGCCAGCGCGACCAGCAGGTACGGCTGCCATTCCGGGTTGTCGTAGTGGTTCAGGCGACGCGTCATGCCCTTGAAGCCCAGGATGTACAGGGGCATGAAGGCCATGAAGAAACCAACGAACCAGCAGTAGAACGAGTAGCGGCCCAGGCGCTCATTCAGCGTGAAGCCGAACGCCTTCGGGAACCAGTAGGTCATGCCGGCGATACAACCGAACACCACGCCACCGATGATGGTGTTGTGGAAGTGGGCGATCAGGAACAAGCTGTTGTGCAGCACGAAGGACACGCCGGGGATGGCGAGCATCACGCCGGTCATGCCGCCGATGACGAAGACGATCATGAAGCCCAGCGTCCACAGCACCGGCGTCGTGATGCGCAGGCGGCCGCGGTAGATGGTGAACAGCCAGTTGAAAATCTTCGCGCCCGTCGGGATCGAGATAATCATTGTCGCAATGCCGAAGAAGGCATTGACGTTGGCCCCCGCGCCCATGGTGAAGAAGTGGTGCAGCCAGACCAGGAACGACAGCACGCCAATGGCGGCCGTGGCGTAAACCATGGACTTGTAGCCGAACAGCGTCTTGCGGGCAAAGGTGGCAACCACTTCCGAATACACGCCGAACGCAGGCAGCACCAGGATGTAGACCTCGGGGTGACCCCAGATCCAGATCAGGTTCACGTACATCATGACGTTGCCGCCCATGTCGTTCGTGAAGAAGTGCGTGCCCAGGTAGCGGTCCATGGTCAACAGCGCAAGGGTTGCGGCCAGGACGGGGAACGCGGCGACGATCAGCACGTTGGTGACCAGCGAGGTCCACGTGAAAATCGGCATCTTCATCAGGCTCATGCCCGGTGCGCGCATGCGCAGGATGGTCACGATGAAGTTGATGCCGCTAAGCGTTGTGCCCAACCCGGAAATCTGAAGTGCCCAGATGTAGTAGTCCACCCCGACGCTTGGGCTGTAGTCCAGCCCCGACAACGGCGGATACGCGAGCCAGCCCGTCGCGGCGAATTCGCCCACGAACAGCGAGATCATCATCAGCGCGACGCCGGCGCCAAACAGCCAGAAGCTCAGCGAGTTCAGGAACGGGTAGGCCACGTCGCGGGCGCCGATCTGCAGCGGCACCACGATGTTCATCAACCCGGTAATGAAAGGCATCGCCATGAAGAAAATCATGATGACGCCGTGGGCGGTGAAGATCTGGTCGTAGTGGTGCGGTGGCAGGAAGCCGGCCGAATCGGCGGAGGCAACCGCCAGCTGGGTACGCATCATGATGGCGTCGGCAAAGCCGCGCAGCAACATGATCAGCGCGACGATGATGTACATCACGCCGATGCGCTTGTGGTCGACGGAGGTCAACCATTCCGTCCAAAGGTACTTCCACTTGCCGAAGTAAGTGATGGCGCCGAAGACCGCTAGGCCTCCCAGGCACACGGCGGCCAGCGTAACCATGACGATAGGTTCATGGTACGGAATGGCCTCGAGGGTAAGTTTCCCGAGCATTGTTAGTTAATTCCTGCGATCAGATTGTTCGACGTGGACGTGCACGTGGCGGAGTCCACACCGGCCATCTTGGACATGGTGCTGCCCAAGACGAAATCAAACATGGCGGGAGGCGCCGACGAATACTTGACCACCGGGTTGCGTTCGCTGCGCTTGGTCAGCTCTGCATAGACCTCGGGGGTCAGGGCCGTGGGCGAAGCCTTGGCTTCCTTGACCCAGTTGTCGAACCCTTCTTGCGACGTGGCGATGGCCTTGAAGCGCATGCCGGAGAAACCGGCGCCGCTGTAGTTGGCCGAGATGCCAGCGTACGTACCGGCTTCGCGCGCATTCAGGTGCAACTTCGTTTCCATGCCGGCCATCGAGTAGATCTGGCTACCCAGCTGGGGGATGAAGAACGAATTCATCACCGACGCCGACGTGATGCGGAAGTTGACCGGAACGTCCACGGGGAACGCGATCTCGTTGACCGTGGCGATGTCGTAGTCGGGATAGATGAACAGCCACTTCCAATCCAGCGACACCACCTCGATGGTGACGGGCTTGTGTTCGGATACGAGCGGCTTGTAGGGGTCCAGCGCGTGCGTGGAGCGCCAGGTGATCACGGCAAGAATCGCCACGATGATACAAGGAACGGTCCAGACTACGACTTCAATCGCCGTGGAATGGGCCCACTTGGGCTGGTAGTCGGCTTTGGTATTGGATGCGCGGTATTTCCAGGCAAAAGCCACAATCATGAACAGTACTGGAATCACAACGATGAGCATCAGCCCGGTCGCCGTGAACAGCAAAGTCTTTTCTTGGGCGCCAATATCTCCCTTGGGGGAGAGGATTTCCATGTTGCAGCCGCCAAGCAGCATGACCGCGCCGACGCCAAAAATGCGCGTAAGGGTCGCAAGGAGGGGGTGTTTCACGTACAGCCTTGGATGGAAGGTGGGAAATGCTGCAAAGCAGCAGACTGGAATGCTGCCAAGCAGCAACGTCCATCCTATCGGCTTGCTATCCATCAAGCATGCGACACATGGTCGCATTGCCTGGGAGGAATCTGCCCTGAAGGGGCCAGATTCAGGGTTTTCCTAGGGGCGCAGTTGTCCCGGAGGGGTTGCATGGGGGTGCGACGATATGTCGCACCCGCACATGAGGTGTTGTAAAGATGTGTCGCACCCGCACAAATCAGTCCGCGAGGACTTCGCGTTCCGGCCCCGGTTTTTTTGCCAGCTTGCGCTGAAGCGACCGGCGGTGCATGCCCAAGAGGCGCGCTGCCGCCGAAACGTTGCCGCCGGTTTCGTGCAGGGCCTGATGGATGTGCTCCCATTCTAGGCGGTGCAACGGTGTCATGGTCGTTTCGATGGTAACGGATTCTGGCTTCACCAGACCCAGCGTGCGCAGGATCATCGGCGCGGTGGCGGGCTTGGGCAGGTAGTCGTCCGCGCCGCGCTTGATGGCTTCCACGGCAGTGGCCACGCTGGCGTAACCGGTGACCAGCAGGATGCGCATGTCGGGGCGCAGCGCGCGCAAGGGGCGGATCAGCGTCAGGCCGGAGTCCTCGCCCAGGCGCAGGTCCACCAGCGCGAACGCGGGGCGGATTTCCTCGGCCACGCGCAAGGCTTCGGCGATGCCGGTGGCGGTTCGGGTTTCCAGGCCGCGACGCGACAGGCTGCGCTGCAAGGTGCGCACGTACAACTCGTCGTCGTCGATCAGTAGGCCAAGGTCGGTAGGGTTCATCACTTCAAGTTCCGGGGTTGCCCAGGGGCAGGTAAAAGCGGATGCGGGTGCCTCCCCCAACGGCGGCGGTCATGGTCATTTCTCCACCCAACTGTTCCACCGTGGCGTGCGACAGGGCCAAGCCCACGCCCAGCCCTCCCGGCTTGCCGCTGTTGAACAGGCTGGTTGCGGGTAGCAAGGTCTGGTCGGGGTCGAAGCCCCGGCCGTAATCCCGCACTTCGCCACGCAGGGCGCCATAGCCATATTCCAGATGCAAATCCACGCGCGGCGTGTCGGCGGCCTCGCCGGCGTCTGCCGCATTGTTCAACAGCGCCTGCAACAAGTGCGCAATCGCCGGGTCCACCCGCAGGCTGGGGGGCAGCGTGCCCGAGCGGTTCAGGTCGATCGTCGGGCGGATCAGCCGCCATTGACCCACCACGCGCACCAGGTCCACGGCGGTTGGGACAGCCAGATTGCGGATGCGTTCCCGGCAAAGGGCCAGTAATTGACTCAGGGTGGACACGTCTTCGCGCAGGTCGTCGTCCTTGACCTCGGCGGCGATTTCGTCAGCCAGCAGCGTCATGGTGGCCAGCGGGGTATTCAGTTCGTGGGCCATGGCGGCGGCGTGGGTGGCCAGGGCAACGATGCCTTCGTTGCGCGTGAAGCGTTCGCGCAGCCGGGCCAGTTCGCGCTCGCGGGCGCGCAGGTCGGAAGCCAGGCGGGTGGAAAACACCAGCACGACCACCACCGAAATCAGGAAGTTGGCGCCCAGGCCCCATAGCAGCAGGGTGTGCGTATCGACGTCGCCGCGCAGGGGCTGGCCGAAGATGGCCGCCGCCGCATAGCCTGAAATACCCGCCAGCGCCGCGGCCAATGCCCAGTTGCGCGGCAACGCCAGCGCCGCCAGCGCGGTCAGGATCAGGAACATCATGCCGAACGGATTGCTGATGCCGCCGCTCCAGCCGATCATCCAGGACAGTGCGGCCATGTCCACCAGCAAATGGCCAAACGCCGTGGCGTGGGACAGGTCGCGGGGATGGCGCAGCCGCAGGCTGGCGTAGGCGTTGAAGCCGATCAGGACACCGACGCCGATCCACAGGGGTTCCAGCGGCAGGGCAAGGCCCAGCACGCTGCTGGCCAGCAGGATGGTGGCGGCTTGGCCGGCGATGGCGAGCCAGCGCAGGCTGCAAAGGGTACGCAGGAATGAAAAGGCGGAACTACCGGGCATATCCAGACACAGAGTTGCCGGGGG